>DAIQND010000009.1:16003-18887 GCA_036788555.1 Solirubrobacteraceae bacterium
TCCGCCCGCCGCGCCTCGTTGATCCGGCGGTTCAGGGACTTCCTGGTCATCCGCGGCGCGCAGTCGAGCAGGGTGCGAGCGGGACTGGTGACGCTGATGCCCTGGTGCGTGCGCACGTCCCGGCGCAGCAGACCCGCGGCGCGGTGCGTGACGATCCCCTTTGGCCGCCGGTCACCCGCGACCGTAACCTGGAGCGGGAACTCCCAGCGCTTCCAGAACCCCCACAGGACCATCGCCGAGGCGTGGCTGAGGGCGGCGCGCGAGCCGCAGGCGAGGACGGCGGCGGCAGCGCGCTCCAGTGGGGTGATGGGCGGGCGTCCGACCGCGTATATGGCACGGTGGACCCGATGAAGAAGACCCGCCCGGACCCGTCGGTGGATCGCCGCGTCATCGAGCCCGACCGCGCGCAGCTGCAGACGGGTGATATTCCCATGCTGCCGGCCTGCGATCTGGGCGATTTCTTTCGCCAGACGAAAGTTTTCTCCCACACCTATTAGAGCGCGCAGCGGCGACCTCCCACCCCCAAACGTGGCAAAGTTGGAACCAATGGCCACCACCACCCACCAGACCCACCTCACGGACGAACAGCGCGCCATCTGCGAGATGGTCCACCAGTTCGCCGACGAGCAGATCATCCCCGAGGCCGAGCGCTACGACCACGAGGACGAGTTCCCCGAGCCGATCGTCGAGCAGATGAAGGAGCTCGGGCTGTTCGGCGTCACGATTCCCGAGGAGTACGGCGGGATGGGCCTCGACCTGACGACCTACGCGATGATCGTCGAGGAGCTCTCCAGGGGCTGGATCAGCATCTCCGGCATCGTCAACACCCATTTCATCGGCTCCTACCTGCTGATGAAGTTCGGGACCGACGAGCAGAAGCAGCGCTACCTGCCCAAGATGGCGACGGGCGAGCTCCGCGCGGCCTTCTCCCTCTCCGAGCCAGAGCTCGGCTCCGACGTCGCGGCCATCAAGACCTCGGCGCGCAAGCAGGACGACGGCGCCTACGAGATCAACGGCACCAAGATGTGGGTCACCAACGGCCTGAGAGCCGGCCTCGTGTTCGTGCTCGTCCGCACCGACCCGACCGCCGAGCCCAAGCATCGCGGCCTGACCTGCTTCATCGCCGAAAAGGAGCCGGGCGTCGCGCAGAACACGGGCGACTACAAGGGCTTCAACGTTCCCCCGCAGATCAAGAAGATGGGCTACAAGGGGGTCGAGTCGACCGAGCTCGTGTTTGACGGCTACCGCATCGCCGCCGACCAGATCCTGGGCGGCGAGGAGGCAGGCCTGAACAAAGGCTTCCCGCAGATGATGGACGCGCTCGAGCTGGGACGGGTGAACGTCGCCGCCCGGGGTGTCGGACTCGCCCAGCGCGCGCTCGAGCTCGCCCTGCGCTACTCCCAGGAGCGACGCGCGTTCGGCAAGCCGATCGCCGAGCACCAGGCGATCCAGTTCAAGCTCGCCGATATGGCCACCCAGGTCGAGGCCGCCCGCCTGCTCACCCTCCGAGCCGCCCGGATGAAGGACGCCGGCCAGCGCTCTGACATCGAGGCCGGGATGGCAAAGCTGTTCGCCTCCGAAGCCGGCCGCTTCTGCGCCGAGGAGAGCCTGCGGATCCACGGCGGCTACGGCTACTCCAAGGAGTACGAGATCGAGCGCATCTACCGCGACGCGCCGCTGCTCCTGATCGGTGAGGGCACCAGCGAGATCCAGCGCATGGTGATCGGGCGCAAGCTGCTCCAGCGCCACAAGATCTAGATTGATTAGGCCGCGCGCGTTGAGGGCGCGCCTCGCACCACCTCGTCCTGCTCTCCGATGCTCACCAGCGAGCAGTTGCTCTCGCTCGGAAACCGGCGACAGCAAGCCATCGGTCTGGCTCCTGTCAAACTGACGCCTTGGCCTCCGACACCAAGAGCCTGATCGAAACGGCGGTCCACCGGTTCCTCCAGGAGGTCCCGGCGCTCCAGCAACTGAAGCTGGTGGCCGGCCTGGAGCTGCGCGGCCGGGGCGATGTACAGATGTATCGCGTCGAGCTCCCGGGGCCGAAGGTGACCAAGGACATCGCCGCCGATTCGAAAGTCAGGATCGAGGTCCCGCGCGCGTCCTTCAACGAGCTCGCCACGAAGGGGCACGTCAAGGACTGGCGCGAGGCATTCGCCACCGGAACCGCCAAGGCGACCGGCATCGATCAGGTGATGAGGCTGATCGTCCAGGTGGTGGACCGTCAGGACGAGCGCGCCCGCACCCGCCGGGCGACGCACCGCTAGCCGGCGGCCGCAGCGCTAGCGCTGGGCGGCCAGCTGCTCCGCCTGGCTCAGCTGCTCCTCGATCAGCTCAAGCCCGGCGTCCCAGAAGCCGGGATCGGCCAGATCGATCCCCACGATCTCGGCGAGGTCCTCGGGGCTTCGCGACCCGCCAGCAGCCAGCAGCTCCAGGTACCGAGGGACGAACGATTCGCCTTCCTCGCGATAGCGGCCGTAGGCGGATAGCGCCAGCAGCTGACCGTAGGCGTAGGCGTAGACGTAGCCGGGGGTGTTGATGAAGTGCGGGATGTAGGACCACCAGGCGCGGTAGCCGTCGGTGATCTCCACCGACTCGCCGAACAGCTCGGCCTGGGTCTGCACCCACAACTCGGCCAGCCGGTCGACCGACAGCTCGCCGTCGTTGCGCCGGCCAGTGTGGACCAGATGCTCGAAGCGGTTCATCGCCATCTGGCGAAACACCGTGGCCACCGCGCCGTCGATGCGCTCGGCCAGCAGCCCGAGGCGCTGCTCGTCGTCGGGCGCCTCGGTGAGCAGCCGCTCGAACACCAGCGTCTCGCCGAACACCGACGCGGTCTCGGCGAGGGTCAGCGGGGTCGACTGGTGGAAGATGCCCTGCGGTT
>DAIQND010000009.1:18897-27097 GCA_036788555.1 Solirubrobacteraceae bacterium
CATCACCGTCAGCCCGGTCAACGACGCCCCGACCGTGTCCATCGTCGCCGCCGCGTGCAGCCCGTGCCCCAGCTCGTGGGCCATGGTCAGCACGTCGCGGCGCCGCGCCGTGAAGTTCAGCAGCACGTAGGGATGCACGGATGGCACCGTGTACGAGCAGAACGCGCCGCCGCGTTTGTGGGGACGAAGCGGCGCGTCGATCCAGTGCTGGTCGAAGAACCGGCGGGTCACCTCTCCCGCCGCCGGCGAGAACGACGTGTAGGTGTCGAGCACGAGATCCCGCGCGTCGTGGAAGGAGAAGGTCAGCTCCTCGCGCAGGATCGGCGCCGCACGGTCGTAGTCGGCGATCCGCTCCAGCCCGAGCAGCCGCGCCTTGAGCGCGTACCAGCGCCGCGGGATGTCAAACCGCCGCCGGACCGCCTCGATCAGCGCTCGGACGGACTCGTCAGAGGCCTCGTTGTCGAGGTTGCGCTGGGCCAGCCAGTGGGGGTAGTTGCGCAACCGATCCTCCACCGACTTGTCGTAGACGAGCGTGTTGTAGATGAAGGCGCGTGTCCGCAGACCTCCCTCCAGCGCGGCGGACACCGCCTCGGCGGCTGCACGACGCACTTCTCGGTCGGGTGACTGCAGGCGGGCGAGCGCGGCGTCGAGCGTCAGCTGCTCGTCGTCGAGCCCCACGCGAAGCGCCGCCACCAGCTCGCCGAATAGCCTCCCCCAGGCGCTCTGGCTGGCAATCGCCTTCTCGGCCAGGATCTTCTCCTCGGGCTCGGAGAGCAGATGCGGGCGGTAGCGCCTCACGCTGCGCAGGTGATGGCGGCAGAAGTCAAGACCGGGCCCGGCCAGCAGCTCCTCCGCGCGCTCGTCATCCAGCGCCGCCCATTCGAGCTCGAAGAACAGCAGCTTGGTCTGAAGCTCGGTGGCCGCTTCTTCGACCCGCTGCAGCAGGGCGCCCCGCTGGGGATCCGCCGTATCGGTGGAGAAGCGCAGCGAGGCGTAGGAGCCGGCGCGGCCGACCAGATCCTCGATCTCGGCCATCTCGTGCATCGCCGCCTCAAGTCCGGAGGTGTCGAGCGCGGCGACCCTGCCGGCGTAGGTGTCCGCGAACGCCTCCGCGCGCTCGCGCGCCGCCTCGAGCATCTGCTCGACGCCTGGCTCCCCCTGACCCCCGACCAGCGGCTCGAGATCCCATTCGGTCTCAAGCAATTGCGGGTCGGCGAGCAGCTCTGAGATCGTGGCCATCAGCAGGAGGGTAGTGGCGTGAGATAGTGTCGCGCGGTGCCCGAGCCGACCACGGCGCGAACCCGAGCGGTGCGGATCATCGCACTCGGTGGACCCATCTCGATGCGCGGCGAGCGCGCCGTGCCGTCGCTGGACGCGGCGGCCCTGATCGAGGAGATCCCGCCACTGGCCGCCGTCGAGGGGCTCGAGGCCGAGACGGCGCTGAGCCTTCCCGGGCCCCACATCAGCCTGCGCGAGGCGCTCGCGGTCGCCGCCCGCGCCCGTGAGGTGGCGCAGGCAGGCGAGGCGGTGGTGATCACCACCGGCACCGACACGCTCGAGGAGCTGGCGATGCTGTGCGCGATGACTTACGGCGCCGAGGCGCCGATCGTGTTGACCGGCGCCAACCGCCCGGCCTCACATCCGGGAGCCGACGGACCCGCCAACCTGCTCGACGCGGTGGCGCTGGCGCGCTCGCCGGCGGCGACGGATCTCGGTGTGGTGGCCGTGTTCGGGGGGGAGATCCACGCCGGGCCGCTGGTTCGGAAGCTCGACAGCACCGGCCCCGCGGCGTTCGGCTCGCCGTTGGCCGGACCGATCGGCCGCGTCGTCGAGGGCCGCGTGGGGCTGTTCGCGCGCCCGCTCCGTCCGGTGCCGCTCCGCGTCGAGCGGCTCGAGCACCGGGTGGCGATCACCACCGCGTCCCTTGGCGACGACGGCGACGTCCTGGCCGAGCTGGCAGCCAGCCGCGACGGGGTCGTGCTGGTGGCGCTCGGTGCCGGGCACCTGTCTCCCGGCGCTCTGCGCGAGCTCGAGACGGCGGTGGCGCAGATCCCGGTGGTAATCACCTGTCGCCCCGAGCGCTCCTCGATGTTGTTCGACACCTACGGGTTCGAGGGCGCCGAGCGCGATCTGCGCGCCAGCGGCGCGGTCTGCGCCCCGTTCCTCTCACCGCAGGCGGCGCGAATGGCGCTGCTCTGCTGCCTGGGCGCCGGACTTGACCGCGACGGCATCGCGGAATCGCTCTCGCTGTGGGACGCCCGCCCGTAGCCGCGCCGTCCGGGCGCACGGGGTAGCTCGGCTACATTTGCCCCTGCAACCAATGGGCGCTAAGAGACTATGCATCGGCCTGCTCGCGCTCATCGCGGTTGCGGGCTGTGGCAGCGCCAGCTCCTCGTCGCGCCTGCATCTCAGGCAGGTGCCGCTGGTGGATGGCGCGACGATCGTCAGCAAGACCACGCAGTGCGACCCGGGATCCAACCCGTACTGCGCGCTTCAGGCGGTGGTGGTCGACCGGCGCTTCGACAGCTCGGGCGCGCTGACGGCCAGCGAAGACCGCCTGCTGCACCGGCTCGGCTGGAAGAGCAGCGCGGGCGATGACGGTGACGAGGCCGCCGCCGATTCGCCGGGGCAGAAGCTGCGCGTGACCTTCGCCACCGCGATCAGCGACCTGATCGGGATCGACGAGCACTGGATCAAGCGCTCGAACAGCATCACCGCGGCGCTTGATCAGACGATGTTCAACCGCACGCCCGCGATGTCGATCATGCTGGAGGAGGGACCGACGTGAGCACGAGGCGGCCGCGGTCGCCCACCCGCAGGGCGCTGCGTCCGGCGAGCAGCGCCCGGAGATCCTCCCCCACGAGCTCGGCCCGCCAGCCATCCAGCGTCCGGACCTCGGGCTCGGGATCGCCCCGCCGGCTGGCCCCGACGATCAACTCGAGCTCCGCCCGCGACGCGATCAGCTCATAGGCCAGCCCGGCCTCGCCGGCCCGCGCTCGCAGCAGCGCCTCAGCCAGCGAGATGAGCGGCGCGTCGGCGGAGTCAAATCGATCCCGTGCGGGTTCGCGGGGAATCGGCGGGTTTTGCCGGCCGAGTGCGGTTGCCTCGAGGATCGCCGGCCCGCGGCGCTTGACGCCGGACGGGTGCAGCCCGCGAATGTGGCGCAGGGCCTCAAGCGTCGTCGGCTGGCGCTTGGCCAGCTCGACCAGCGTCGGGTCAGCGAGCACCGAGCCGACCGGTCGATCCTCCGCCGAGGCGGTGCGCTCGCGCCAGGCCGCCAGGCTCTGGGCGACCGCGCGCGAGCTCGGGTCGAGCTGGCCGATCCTCGGGAGGCGCTCCCAGACCGTCTCGGGGTCCCGCTCATCGGTGGCCGATTCCAGCCGGCGGCACTCCTCCCGGGCCCATTCCAGCCGGCCTCGCTCCCGCAGGCGGAGCTGGATCCGGTCGGTCAGCTCGAGCAGGTGGGCCACGTCGTCAGCGGCGTAGCTCAGCTGTTCGTCGGTCAGCGGCCGCACGTCCCAGCGGGTGTAGCTCGCCGACTTGCCGACCCGGCGGCCGAGGATCTGGCTGAGCAGATTGGCGTAGCCGGCCTGCGCGCTGGCCCCGGCGAACCCGGCCGCGATCTGCGTGTCGAAGATGTTGTGCAGCTCGGTGTTCCAGGCGCGTCTGAGGATCGCGACGTCCTGCCGGCCCGCGTGAAGCACGATCTCGATCTCCGGATCGGCCAGCACCTCAGCCAGCGGCTGGGTGTCGATCGGCTTGAGCGCGTCGATCAGGAGGATCTCGGGCGGCCCGGCCGACTCGACGACGACCTGGACCAGGCACAGCAGGGCGCGGTAGCGACCTTCGGACATGAACTCGGTATCGATCCCGAAGCGGCCGTGTTCGCGGGCCGCCGCCGCGGCAGCTGCCACGTCGGCTGAGGTGGCAAGGCGCCATTCGGTCACGGCGCGCACCCTACCCGGCGGGGACCCGGACCCCACCGGTCACGGCGGGCACCCGGTCACGGCGCGCACCCCGCCCGCCGGCCGTCAGATCAATAACCGACCGCCCTGGTAGGATATCGATCCATGATCTTCTCGTCCAAGGCCGAGTACGGCGTGCGGCTGATGGTGGAGCTGGGGCGCCAGAACCCGGAGCACCCCACGAGCCTGAAGGCGATCGCCGACGCCGAGGGGTTGCCGCTGGCCTACCTCGAGCAGGTGGTGGCGCGCCTGCGCAAGGCGGGTCTTGTGATGAGCTCGCGCGGCGCCCACGGTGGCTATTGGCTCTCTCGTCCCGCCGACGCAATCGGGATGGACGAGATCGTGCAGGCGCTCGAGGGCGCGATCGCCCCGATGGAGTGCTTCGTGCACGATCAGACGGAGCGGGTTCTCTGCTCGCATCAGCCCGACGCCGGCCGCGGCTGCGCGACGAAGCTTCTCTGGACGCGCGTCCAGAACGGCATCATCCGCTCGCTGCAGACAACCTCGCTGGCCGAGCTGGTGGAGTTCTCCCGGCGCAACGAGCGGGTCGACACTGAACTCACGCCGGTGCTGGATGTGTCAGCGTCCCGACCCACGGTCGCTGTCTGATGGCAACGCTCGAGGTCCGCGACCTTCACGTGCGCGCAGGCGAGAAGGAGATCCTGCGCGGCCTTGACCTGGCGGTCGGCAAGGGCGAGATCCACGCGCTGATGGGCCCCAACGGCTCCGGCAAGTCGACGCTCGCCAACGCGATCATGGGCCACCCCAACCTCGAGGTGACCTCGGGTCAGGTGATCTTCAACGGCCAGGACATCACCGAGGCCGACCCCGACGAGCGCGCCCGGATGGGACTGTTCATGGCCTTTCAGTACCCCGTGGCGGTACCGGGCGTGACGGTCACCAAGTACCTGCGCACGGTGCTCAACGCCCACCGTGAAGCGCGCGGTGAGGAGGCGATCCCGCTCAAGGACTTCCGCCAGACGGTGGAGGCGGCGATGAAGCTCACGAACGTTCCCCGCGAGTTCTCCAGCCGTTACCTCAACGAGGGCTTCTCGGGCGGGGAGAAGAAGCGCATGGAGATCCTCCAGCTCGCGCTCCAACGCCCCGAGATGGCGATCCTCGACGAGACCGATTCCGGCCTTGACATCGACGCCCTGCGGGTGGTCGCCAACGGGGTCAACGCGGTGGCCGGTCCCGAGATGGGCGTGCTGATCATCACCCACTACCAGCGGATCCTGCACCTCGTCCAGCCCAGCCACGTCCATGTCATGTATCAGGGAAGGATCGTCAGGGAGGGCGGCCCGGACCTGGTCAGCGAACTCGAAGCCAAGGGGTACGGCTGGATCACCGAAGAGGTCGCGGCCTGATCGCCGCGAGCTGGCTGTGACCACCGTCGACGCGCTCTCCAGTCTGGCCGCCGAGTTCCCGGTACTCCGGCGGAAGTTCGACGGGCACCCCGTCGCCTACCTGGACTCGAGCGCGACCTCGCAGACGCCCCAGGCGGTGATCGACGCGATGACTCGCTACTACAGCGAGTCGCGGGCGTCGGTGCACCGCGGCGTCTACCCGCTCGCGGTCGAGGCGACCGAGCTCTACGAAGGAGCACGCCAGCGGATTGCCGACTGGCTCGGCTCGACCCCCGAGGAGACGATCTTCACCGCCAACGTCACCGCCGCCATCAACCTTGTGGCCTACTCGTGGGGGCGCCAGAACGTCCAGCAGGGCGACCTGGTGGTGCTGACCGAAATGGAGCACCACTCGAACATCGTCCCCTGGCAGCTGCTCTGCCAGGACCGCGACGCCGAGCTCGCCTACGTTCCGGTGCTCGAGGACGGACGGCTCGACCTGGCGGCGCTGGACGAGCTGCTCGAGCGGGGGCCGAAGTTGCTGGGGCTCGTCCACGTGTCGAACGTGCTGGGGACGATCAACCCGGTCGCCGAGATCGTGCGCCGGGCTCACGATGCCGGCGCCGTCGTGCTGGTCGACGGCGCCCAGGCGGTGCCGCAGCTGCCGGTCGACCTGCGCGAGATCGACGCCGACTTCTACGGCTGGACCGGCCATAAGGCCTATGGGCCGACGGGCATCGGCGTGCTGCACGGCCGGCGTGAGCTGCTCGAGGCGATGCCGCCGTTCATCGGGGGCGGCCATATGATCCGCACGGTCGACGCCCACGAATCGACCTGGACCGAGCTGCCGTGGAAGTTCGAGGCGGGAACCTCCCAGGTCGCCGAGGCGATCGGCCTGGGCGCGGCGGTCGACTGGATCCGCGCCATCGGGATTGAGCAGATCCGCGTCCACGAGGAGGAGCTGGCGGCGGCCGCGCTGCGCGGGCTGGCGGAGATTCCCGGCCTGTCGATCCATGGCCCGCTGGAGGCGCCGGAGCGCGGAGCGCTCGTGTCCTTCTCGCTCGAGGGCGCGCACCCGCACGACATCGGCGAGATCCTGGGTCGTGAAGCCATCTGCGTGCGGGCTGGGCACCACTGCGCCCAGCCGCTGATGCGCAAGCTCGGGGTCGCCGCCACCACCCGTGCGTCGTTTGCGGTGCACAACTCGCTGGGCGAGATCGACCGCCTGATCGACGGCCTGCAGACCGTCCGCCGGGTGTTGATGCTCTAACCCCGCTCGAGGCGCTGCTTGAGCCGCTCGAGCGCAGCCGCGTTGGCGCGGCGCATACCCGCCGCCATGAACGGCGAGAGCAGCTTGAACAGGCCACCGGGCGTGGGGGCCATCACGAGCTTGACCACCGTTCCATCGCCGGCCGGCGAGAAGTCCCACCAGCCGGCGGGCTGCATCGATCCCGCGCCTGCCTTGACCGCGGGACCCTCCCAGCGCAGGTGCGACGGGCGCTGAAACTGCGTCCACTCAAACGTCCCTTCCGCGCCGCGGCCCATCTGGTAGCGGTACTGCGTTCCGAGCCGGGGCTCGCCCTCGGACACCTGCGAGACGGAGTCGAAGTCCGTCACGTACTGGGGTAGACACTCGGCGTGAGCGATGTAGTCGAACACCTCCTGGACGGGACGGTCGACCGTGATCTCCGATTCGATTTGCATCGCGTGGGCCCCGCCTATTGAGGCAGGTCCGCGATGTCCCGCCTCAGCGCATTGACCGCCAACGCGTGCTGCTGCGCCTCGTAGGCGAAGTGAGCGGTGAGC
The DNA here is from genome assembly GCA_036788555.1 of Solirubrobacteraceae bacterium. Lineage (GTDB taxonomy): Bacteria > Actinomycetota > Thermoleophilia > Solirubrobacterales > Solirubrobacteraceae > Palsa-465. The sequence continues at coordinate 26,015 of DAIQND010000009.1, forward strand.
ACGCCGCTGGACGGGCCGAGCGTTTCCTGAAAGCTTCGTTGATTGCACTGCGCGTTCAACACAGCGGTAGCCGCTTGCGCATCGGCGGCCTCGAAGCTGAGCAGGTTCGAGCTCGCTGAACGCGCACGCAGCTGGTCGATCGACTTCATGATCCGCTTCACGAGTCGCACCGCCTCCTGGCGGCCGCTGCGAAGCGCGGCGGCGTAGCCGTCGCAAGTCGCCGTCGTGACGGTTGTGCCCGGGCCGCTTGCGCGGGCGAAGTCGGCCTCACCGCCCGCATTCTGATAGGCGACGCAGACCTGATGCTGGTCGCTGGCCTCCGACGCCAGGGTCGAGCTCAGCCGCTTGGCATCGCCGTGGAGCCGCTCGAGCTTCTTGATCGCGGCGGCGATTGCATCCTGACCCACGCTCACGGTGAACTTCCAGGTCGCGGAGCACGCTGCGACGCCACTGCTCCCTGGCAGGGACAGCATGAAGCTGCCCGACGCCGTGCGGTAACCCGAACTGAAGCGGCCCGAGAACGTCGTGCCATCCCGTGGGTTGCTGGCGTGGAAGGTCCCGTTGCGCTCGATGCTCGCGGACGTCGGGTAGATGCCCCCGGGTGCGTCCCGGGTCGGTGGCCCGGCGTAGTACAAGACGCCGCCGCAGGTGTCGCCGTTCAAGAACCCGGTCTTGACATCCACGATCGAGCCGTCAGCGCTGATCTTGAAGCTCACCGGCTGCGGTTGCTCGAGGCTGCCGTCCGGAAGCCGGACCGCGGGGACGGAGCGGGCCGTCCCCGGCGTAGGCCTCCAGGGCGGAGAACTCGAGCGACAGCCCCAGGTAGCCGCTGGCAGCCGCCGACGCAGCCGCCACGAACAGCAGGGGCATAGCCAGCGCTACGGCCATCGACGCAAGTCGCCCCCACCAGTCCCTAAAGCCCACCATCCACAGGCGACGGTACCGCCCGGCAGCCCGCCCGTCAATGGCGCCGCTACAGCACCGACAGGTAACGCTCGAGCTCCCACGCGGTCACCTGCACGCGGTATTCCTCCCACTCCTGGCGCTTGATCTCGACGTAGCGGTTGAACATGTGCTCGCCCA
>DAIQND010000010.1:0-26581 GCA_036788555.1 Solirubrobacteraceae bacterium
GCCCCTGCTCGGCGTCGACGTCTGGGAGCACGCCTACTACCTGAAGTACCAGAACCGCCGGCCCGACTACATCGACGCCTGGTGGAACGTGGTCAACTGGCCCAAGGTGGCGGAGGGCTTCGCCGCGGCCGGAGGCTGAGCTGGAGCCCGGATGGGCTCGGCGCCGTTTCGCCGCGACAACCTGCTCGACCGGCTGAGCGGCGAGGCGACGCTCGAGCGCCATTACCGCGAGATGGAGGCCCGCGAGCAGCGGATCGCCGCACGCCGGCTCGGGATCCGCCGTGGCGACGTGCTGGCGGTCGGCGCGGGTTGGTATCCGGGGCGGCATCTGTTCCCGGCTCCCGCCTTCCGCCTGGTGGCGGTCGACGCGAACCCTGACAGCGTGGCCGCCGTGCTCGACCACGGCCGCGCCGACGAGGCACGAGTCGGGTATGCCGGGAAGCTCGCCTTCCCCCCGCGCTCGTTCGACGTCGTGCTCTACCGCCTGGTGCTGCACCACCTGGTCTACCAGGGCCCGCTGGCGCCGATCTTCGCCGAGGCGGCGCGGTTGCTGCGGCCGGGCGGCGCGATGGTGGCGATCGAGCCGGGACTCTGGCACCCGGTCGGGCTTGCGCTTGCCCTCGCCAACCGAAGCGGTCTGGCCACGGCCATCCACGGCACGCCCGACGACATTCCCCTGTCTCCGCGCCAGCTGATCGCGCAGTCGCGGGCCGTCGGCCTGGAGCCAGAGCTCCATGCGGTCACCTACAGCTGGCGGCGCCTCCCGCACTCCGTCCAGAGCGCCCTGCGGCCGCTCGTGGCGCTCGGGTCGCGGCCCCGGGCCGCGCTCCTCGGCCACACGATCATGCTGATCGCGAGGGCGCCGGTGGCTGATGCCGGGTCAGGCCCGGGTGAAGCGGCGCCCGGCGACCGGCGAGATCTCTTCGTCCAGCCGAGCCGCGGCTGACTCGAGCGCCGCCAGACGCTCGGGGGTCATCGCGGTCGAATCCTCGTTCTCGGCCAGCCACTGCTCGGCCTCGGCGGCGGCGGCCTCGTCGCGCACGACGCGCTTGCCGGCGGCGTAGTACTTGTCGATCTCCGCGAACAGCTCGTCGACCAGGTTCTCGGTCCTGACCTTGCGCAGCATCTTGCCCTTGGAGTAGATCGCCCCGGCGTCCTTGGCGCCGGTGATCCCGAAGTCGGCGTGACGGGCCTCGCCGATCCCGTTCACCGCGCAGCCCAGCACCGAGACCTCGATCGGGTCGTCGTAGGCCTCGAGCCGCCGCTCGATCTCCGCCACCACGCTGTCCATGTCGAACTGCAGCCGTCCGCAGGTCGGGCAGGCGATCAGGACCGGGCCGCGCTCGCGGAGCTTGAGCGCCTTGAGGATCTCCCAGGCCACCTTGACCTCCTCCTCGGCGTGAAAGGTGGAGAGGGAGATCCGGATCGTGTCTCCGATCCCGTCGGCCAGCAGCGTGCCGAGGCCAACCGCCGACTTCAGCGAGCCCGACCACTTGGTGCCGGCCTCGGTGATCCCCAGGTGCAGCGGATACGGGATCCGCTCGGACAGCATCCGGTTGGAGGCGATCGTGTTGGGCACGCTGGTCGACTTCATCGACACCTTGAAGTTGGTGAATTCCAGGCGCTCCATCAGCTCGACGAACTCCACCGCCGCGGTGACCAGCGCCTCGACCGGGTTCTCGAACTCGAGCTCCCGCAGATGCTCGGGCAATGATCCCGAGTTGACGCCGATCCGCAGCGGCGTGCCGAGCTCCCTGGCGCGTTCCACGACGGCCGCCGCCTTGTCGAATCCGCCGATGTTCCCGGGGTTGATCCGCACGCAGTGGGCGCCGGCGTCCAGCGCCTTGAGCGCCAGCGTGTAGTTGAAGTGGATGTCGGCGATCACCGGAATCGGCGCCTCCCGGACGATCGTCGCCAGCGCCTCGACGTCCTTCTCGCGGGGGACCGCCACCCGAACCACGTCGGCGCCGGCGTCCGCCACCCGGCGGATCTGCGCCATCGTCGCCTGGAGGTCCGCGGTCTCGGTCTTGGTCATCGTCTGGACAGCGACCGGCGCGCCGCCACCGATGGGCACGTCGCCGACATGAATCTGGCGCTCGGAGGCCATGGCTCTGAGTGTAGAGGGGGCTAGGCCCCGCCTCCGCGGCGCCGGTTGCGCACCGCCACGGCCCCGAATCCGACCCCGCCCAGGACGACCACCGCGATCACGGCGATCGCCCAGCCGGGCAGAAGCGAACCCCCGCCTCCCGCCGAGGGGCCCGCGGAAAGCGTTCCCAGCTCGTTCAGCAGCGCCCGGTTGAGCACATCCGGGCAGTTGGTGTACTCGGCGATGTCAGCCGGCATCGTCGCCACCGCCGAACGCAGCTCCGAGGGGGGATAGTGCTTGGTCAGCCGGCCGTGCGCCTGGCAATCAGCCACCGGCGGTGAGAGCCCCGCGGCCGCTGCACTGCCGGGGAGGATCGCAGCGCCAAGCACCGCGACCATGCACACAAGAGGGATCCGCGCCCGCAGCTTTCGCATCGCGGGCAACGTTATTGTGCTCGGCTTGCCTTCGCTGCCTCGCCGCCCGGGACCCGCCGCCGTGATCCTCGCGGGCGCGCTGGCAGCCGCCGCCTGCGGCGGCTCCGCGAACAAGGTTCACCCGCCTGCGCACCGGCCGCCGCTGGTATCGATCTTCGAGGCCCCCAACGAGCTGGCGAGCAACCCGGACCGCACGCTCGCGCAGCTTCGGACCCTGGGAGTCCAGTACGTGCGGGTGCTTGTCCAGTGGCGCTCGGTGGCGCCCGCCGCCTCGGCTTCCAGCGCGCCGGCGCACTTCGACGCTGCGTCGCCCTCGGCATACCCGCAGGCCAACTGGGCCGTTTATGACGATATCGATCGGGACGCCCGCGCCCACGGCATGGGCGTGCTGTTCGACGTGGACGGCCCCGCGCCGCAATGGGCGACGGGACCGGGCTTCATCTCCGGAGGAGCCGCCGGGGTCTGGCGGCCATCGCCGTCGGGCTTCGGCGCCTTCACCCGCGCGGTCGGCACGCGCTACAGCGGCCACTACACGCCGCCCGGGGCGAGCACACCCCTCCCCCGCGTCAGCTTCTGGTCGATCTGGAACGAGCCGAACCTGGGCGAGGCCGACCTTGCCCCGCAGACGATCGACAACTCGCGGATCGAATTCTCGGCAGTCATGTACCGCCGGTTGCTCGCCGCCGGCTGGAGCGCGCTACATGAGACCGGGCACGGCGGCGACACGATCCTGATCGGCGAGCTGGCTCCGCTCGGCCAGACCGTCGGGACCGACGTTCCCGGGAACTTTGGCGAAATGGTGCCGCTGCGCTTCCTCCGGGCGCTGTACTGCGTCGACGCCTCGCTGCGCCCGTTGCGCGGAGCCGCCGCCTCCGCTCGGGGATGCCCCACCACCGCGGCGGGCTCAAAGGCCTTCGCGCGGGACAATCCGGCGCTGTTCGACGCCACCGGCTTGGCAGTCCATCCGTATCCGGGCCCGACCCGGATCCCCCCCAACACCGTCTTCGGGCCCGACTTCGCCAACCTGGCGAACCTGCCGAAGCTGGAGGCGCTGCTCCAGACCGTGACCGGCGACTACGGCCGCACCGGGCAGGTGGCGATCTGGAACACCGAGTACGGCTACATCACCGACCCGCCGTTGGGCTCCGGGGCCCCGCCGCCGCTGGCCGCCGCGTATGAGAACTGGGCCGAGTACATCGCCTGGCGCGAGCCCTGGATGCGCTCGTGGGATCACTACCTGCTGGTGGATCCCCCGGTCGGCGGCCCGTCGCACTTCTTCACCGGCCTCGAGTTCTCCGATCCGACCCTGACGCCGAAAGCCACCTACGCCGCCTTCCAGATGCCGGTGTATCTGCCCGTCACCCACGGCAGCGCAGCCCGGTCCCTCGAGGTCTGGGGGTGCGTGCGGCCGGTCAACGATGTCGCCTCTCCGCCGCCGGCGGAGATACAGCTCCAGCCCGGCGGGCACGGCGCCTTCAGGACCATCAGGACCGTGGCCGTGACCGCGGGCAACTGCTACTTCGACGTCAGGGTCCGGTTCCCGTCCGGCGGCGAGGTCAGACTGGCCTGGCCAGTTCCCGGCGCACAGCCGATCTACAGCCGGGTGGTCGCCATCACCCTCAGCTGACGCGGCCGCCCGGCGCCGGGAGCCGCTGGCGCAACTTTGACCCAGCCGAGGAGTTCATCCACCATGCGTATGCGGGGCGACAGGCTGAGGAGAACACTGCGCACGTCCAGGTGTCTCAGGTGGGCGGCGGGCGCAGCCGTGACGGCGGCGCTGGCCGCCGTGGCGATGCTGAGCCTGGCCCCCGCCTCGGCGCTGGCCTCCCGCCAGCAGGTCTCGATCCTCGAGGAGGACGGGCATCTCTTCAACGACCCGGCGGCGACCCTCGCGGAGCTGCGTCACCTCGGCGTGTCGATGGTTCGCGTATCTGTGCGCTGGGCAGCGTTCGCGCCCGATCCGAATTCGCGCACGACGCCGCAGTTCGACGCCTCCGACCCCAACGCCTACCCGTCCGGCACCTGGGACGCGCTCGACGCGATCGTGCTCGACGCCAACTCGCTCGGGATCCAGGTTCTGCTCAACCCGGCCGGAGGCGCACCGCTCTGGGCCCAGGGGCCCGATCCGGGCCGCTACGGGGCGCACTACACGACGATGTGGGCCTGGGAGCCGAACGCCGGCGAGTTCGGACAGTTCGTCCATGCGCTGGGGGTGCGCTACAGCGGTCAGTTCGTGCCACCCGGCTCCAGCGCGCCGCTTCCGCACGTGGGCACGTGGGAGCTGTTCAACGAGCCCAACACCGGCATGGCGCTGGGGCCGGAGGCGATCGACGGCTCGAGGGTCGCAAACGCGCCGCGGATGTACCGGGCGATCGCCGACGCGGCGTGGTCGGCGCTTCAGGCGACCGGTCATACCGGTGACACCATCCTGATCGGCGCGCTCGGCTCGGAGGGCTACCAGGCGCTTCCCAGCCGGAGATACCCGCAGGGCCTCCCCGGCACCTACGGCGAGATGAAGCCGCTGATCTTCGCCCGCGAGCTCTACTGCCTGAATTCCAACTACCAGCGCTACCTCGGGTGGGCGGCCTACCAGCGCGGTTGTCCCACCACCAGAGCGGGCTACTCGCGCTTTCGCGCCCAGCATCCCGTCCTGTTCCAGGCCAGCGGGTTCTCCGATCACCCCTACAACCTCGTCAGCGGCGCGCTGCCGCCGACCAGGTCCTCGCGGGTGGACCCGGACTGGGCCGAGTTCGCGCAGATCCCCCAGCTCGCGGCGACGCTCGACCGGATTCAGCGCAGCTACGGCTCGGGCAAGCGCTTCGCGATCTGGAACACCGAGTACGGCTATGTGACCTGTCCGCCCAACTGCACGGCCCGCTGGGTGTCGCCCGCCACCGCGGGTGCCTACATCAACTGGGCTGAATACCTCAGCTGGCGCAACCCGCGGATCGCCAGCACCATGCAGTACCTGCTCTATGACCCAAACCCGGTCGTCGGCGTCCCGGAGAACGGCGGCTTTGCCAGCGGCCTGGCGCTCTACAACGGCAGGCCGACGGCGGCCTACTACGCCTACCGGATGCCGATCTTCCTGCCCTACACGAGCACCCGCCGAGGGCGGGCGCTGCAGGTGTGGGCGGACGTGCGTCCGGCGCCGATGGCGGTCGCCGACGGCGACGGGCCGCAGTACGTCCAGATCCAGTTCGCGCGCCGCGGCAGCGGCCACTGGACGACGCTCAGGACGCTGGGCGTGACCGACCCGCACGGCTACATCAGCACCTGGGTCAAGTTCCCCGCGAGCGGCTGGGTGCGCACCGCGTGGAGCTATCCGCCGGCCGACACGTCGCTCCAGTCGACGATGATCACCAACTCGAACGGCAGGATCTACAGCCGGACGGTTGGCGTCAGCATCCGCTGAGCCGCGGTAAGCGAGCCATCGGGCTCGATATCGTCGCCCGGTGGCCATAACCGAGCAAGGGCAGGGACCGCCCGGCGCAGGCTCCGGCGTGCACGCCGCGAGTCCCCCATCGCCGGCTGGTGGGCGGCCCCCGGCGGCGTGGTGGCGCCTGGACTGGTTTGAGCTGCTCGTGCTGGCGGCTCTCGTGGCCGTGTCGATGTGGGTGGTGGCGCTCGACCTGTTCTACTCCCGCACGCACGGGCTGACCTGGACCTGGGTGGACGGCGAGTTCCCGGGGGACCAGCTGGGCTACCTGGCCTGGATCCGCGACGCCTCCCGCCACCTGCTGGTGTCCGATCTCTATGTCCCGTGGCCGACACCGCATGTCTACCTGCAGCCGATGATCGCGGTCTCCGGCGGCCTGGTGGCGCTGGGCATGGCGCCCTGGCTCGCGCTCATGCTGTGGAAGCCGGTGGTCGTGCTCGGGCTCTTCTTCGTCGTGCGTGCGTACTGCGGACGGATGCTGGCGGGCCGCTGGGAGCGGCGGGCGGCGCTGGGGCTGGCGCTGTTCGGCTCCGCCTGGGGTGTCTTGGGGGACGAGTGGCTGCCGGCCCTTTCTTGGGGCTACTTCTATGCGCTGATGGCGGTCATCCTCCTCGCCGGGACGCTGCTCTCCTACGACCGGGCGCGCGCCATGCATCGATTCTCGTGGGTGCCTGCGGTGCTCGCGCTGTTCTCGAGCTGGCTGAACCCGTGGGAGGGCGAGATCCTCCTGCTGATCATCGCCGGCGTCGAGCTGGCTGCGCTTCGCAGGGCGGCAGGCCACGGCCTGCTGCAGCGGCTGACCCTGCCGGCGGTGACGGCGATCGCCACCGCGCTGCCGCTCATCTACTACGCCGGGCTGGATCGCTTCGACAGCGAGTGGAAGGCCGGCCACGCGGTTATCCGGGGAGACTGGAGCCTGCGCGTCGTGCTGCTACCCCTGATCCCGCTGCTGCTGGCCGCGGCCTTGGCCTACCGCCGCCGGCCGCGCAGCTTCCTGCAGGCGGCGACGCTGGCCTGGCCGCTGGCCACGCTTGCCGACTGGGCGCTGAACCAGACGAGCCTCGGCGCGTGGTCACTTCATTCCTTCACCGGGGTCACGATCCCGCTGGGCGTGCTCACGGTGCTGGGCGTGCGCAGCGCAGGGTTCGCCCGGCTGCCGGGCCGCCGATATGTGGGCGCGGCGGCGGTCGCCGCGCTGACGATTCCCGCCACCATCGGGATGATGCGTGACGCACCCGTGCACCTGCGGCCGGCGAGCCGCGCGCAAAACCTGATCACCACCTCGGACGAGCGCGCGCTGCGGTTTCTGGCGGCCGACCCCCAGCCGGGGATGGTCCTGACCGACTACGCGCACGGCGTCGAGGTGCCCGCCTACACCGGCCGGCGCACGTACACGACCGACCTCCAGTACTGGGCTGAGCCGGGCGTCGTCGAGCGCGCTGACGCGGCCGAGCGGCTGCTGCACGGCCCCGGGCGCTGGTGGGGCTCCACATCCTTCTGGTGGTACAAGAATCCGCCCGTCCGGGTCCCTGTGGGGTGGCTCAAGGGCGGCGCCGCGATCCGGTTCGTCCGCAGCACCGGGGCGCGGTTCGTGCTCGAGAACTGCGGCGCGAAGGCGAGACTCGGACGCTGGTTGCGCCCGATCCTGCGCTCAGTCCACCGCTTCGGCTGTGCGGCCGTGTACGTGATCGCCTGAGATCGCCGTGTCCTGTGGCCGCGAGAGGACACTCGGGATCGGCACGGGCTCGCACCGGCACACGAACTGATAGCCGAACATCGTCGGGCGCAGGACGACCGCGATCCGGTCCAGCCGGCGCAGGGCGCGTATCACGCCGCCCCCTCCGCGAATCAGGACCTCGAGCGGGAGGCCGGTCGACTCCTGACGAGTGACGGTGAATCCCGCATCGCGCAACTGGCGGAGGAAGCTTCGGCGAGTGAAGAACCGCAGATGCCCGCGGTCCAGCACCCCCCGCTGGTCGTAGTCGAACAGTCCGAGCGCAGTGCGAATTCGTGCGTACCAGTGAGCGAAGTTGGGGACGGACGCGATCAGGACTCCGCCGCCGGCGAGCAGCGGCCGCACCTGCTCGAGCAGCCTCTGCGGCTCGCGAAGATGCTCGAGCACGTCCGCGGCCAGGATCACGTCGAATGGCCCGAGCGCCTCGATCGCGTCCGGCAGCCCGCGATCGAGATCGGCAGCCACGAACTCGTCGACGCGGCGGCGGGTCTGGGGAAGCTCGATCATGTCGATGCCCGTGACGTGATGGCCGAGCGCGCGCAGGCGGCCGGCCAGCAATCCGCCCGAGCAGCCCAGGTCGAGCACACGGCCGCGCGGCATCTGCTCAAGCCACTTCAGGATCACGGCGTGCGAGCTCTCCTCGCCCTCCTTGAGCGCGTACTCCGCGGTGACACCGCCCAGCTGATCGGACAGAAATCCGAGCTTGGCCATCCGATAGCGGACCACATGCCCGGTCACGTCCCTGGCGTACCTGAGCCCGTTGACGTAGCAGATCTCATCGCCGTAGTAGGTGGGAATCGGGACCTCGACGATGCGCTTGCCGGCGTCCACCAGCTGGATGATGATCTGGGTGTCGAAGTCGAAGCCGTCGGAGTTGCGCTCAAACGGGAGCGAGGCGAGGGTCCTGACGTTGTACGCGCGGTAACCAGAATGGAACTCCGACAGGGTCGTCCCGAGGGCCGCGTTCTCCAAGCGCGTGAGGATCCGGTTACCGACGTATTTGTAGAGCGGCATCCCTCCCCTGCGCGCGTCGCCCCTGATCAACATCCGCGAGCCGAGCACGGCGTCGCACTCCCCACGCTCGAGCGGGGCGACGATCCGCTCGATGCACTCGGGCGCGTACTGGCCGTCGCCGTGCAGCAGGACGATGATGTCCAGGTCGTGCTCGATCGCCAGCCGGTAGCCGGCCTTCTGGTTGCCCCCATAGCCGAGGTTGCTGGGATGCCGAATGACGCTCAGCGGCAGGCCCGGTGCCACCTGCTTGTAGCCGAGGCCGACCAGATAGGTCGAGTCTTCGCTGGCGTCGTCGCAGACGAAGATCTGTGTGATCCGGGCGCGAAACGGCTCGGGGATCCGGTCGAGCACACTGGCGAGGGTGGAGGCGGCGTTGTATGCCACCACCAGGATTCCGATCCGAGGCCGCCCATTGCGCCCTCGGCGGCCGCCCACGGCGAGCCCCTGCGGTACGGCTTCGTCCACCGGCTGAGGATAGACCAGTCTCGCAGGCTCCCGCCGGGTGCGGCCGGCGCACGAGAACCAGACTAAGCTGTCCGAGTGATGCAGTCAGGCGCTGAGCTAGTGGGGCGCTTGCAGGGGATCTGCGGCAGCGAGCACGTCCTGACCCATCCCGACGCGCTGGCGACCTACCGCTCGGACGGGCTGGCCCACTACCGCCAGACGCCGCTGGCCGCTGTCCTGCCCGCCTCGGGGGATCAGGTCCAGCAGGTCCTCAGGGCGTGCTTCGAGGCAGGGGTACCGTGGGTGGCGCGGGGTTCGGGCACCGGCCTCTCAGGCGGCGCGCTCCCGGTGGCGGACGGGATCCTGATCGTTCTGGCGCGCCTGCGGCGGATCCTGTCGGTCGAGCTCGACGATGGCTGCGTGGTCGCCGAGCCGGGAGTCACCAACCTCGCGATCTCCCGCGCGGTCGCGCCGACGCACTTCTATCCGCCCGACCCCTCCAGTCAGATCGTCTGCTCGATCGGCGGCAACGTGGCCGAGAATTCAGGTGGCGCCCACTGCTTCAAGTACGGCTTCACGACCAACTACGTCACCGGGCTGGAGGTCGTGCTGAGCGACGGCTCGGTCGTGGAGCTCGATCGTGACGCGCCGGGCTACGACCTGCTCGGCGCGTTCGTGGGCTCGGAGGGAACGCTCGGCGTGGCGACCCGGATCAAGCTGCGGGTGATCCCGCGCCCGGAGGCCGTGCGGACGCTGGTGGCATTCTTCGCCGACACCTCCTCCGCCGGCGAGACGGTGTCGGCGATCGTGGCCGCCGGAATCGTCCCCGGCGCGATCGAGATGATGGACCGATTGTCGATCCAGGCCGCCGAGCAGGCGACCGGCGTTGGCTACCGGCTCGACGCCGGCGCCGCGCTGTTGATCGAGCTCGACGGTCCCGGGCCGGAGTGCGAGACGCGGCTTGAGGAGGTGCTGGGGCTGTGTTCGGCGCAGGGTGCGCTCGAGGTGCGCACGGCGGGCAGCGAGGCCGAACGCGAGCTGATCTGGAAGGCGCGCAAGGCCGCCTTCGCGGCGATGGGGCGGATCGCGCCCGCCTACTACGTGCAGGACGGCGTGATCCCTCGCACCCGGCTGACCGAGGTTCTGCGGCGGATCGACGAGCTGGCCCTCGAATACCAGCTCCAGGTGGCCAACGTGTTCCACGCGGGCGACGGCAACCTGCACCCGCTGGTCTGCTACGACGCCGCTCGCCCCGGCGAGCCGGAGCGGGCGGAGGAGCTGGCGGGGCTGATCGTCAAGGCCTGCGTCGACGCGGGCGGCTCGATCACCGGCGAGCATGGTGTCGGAGTCGACAAGAAGGGCTACATGCCGTCGATGTTCTCCGAAGCTGACCTGGGGGCGTTCCAGCGGCTCCGCTGCGCGTTTGACCCCCACGGCCTGGCCAACCCGGGCAAGGTGATGCCAACCCCGCGGCTGTGCGGCGAGGTGCCCGGCCCCTATCGCGAACATCCGCTCGAGCGCGCCGGCGTGGCGACCCGGTTCTAGGTGACCGAGCGCGTCACCCCGAGCAGCTTCGAGGACGCCGCCGCGGCGCTGGCCGAGGCCGGTGACGCCCGCCACGCCGTCCGGATCGTCGGCGGCGCGACCAAGCGGCAATGGGGTCGCGCCGCCGGGTCGCCCGACCTCGAGCTTCACACCGCCGCGCTTGACCGGATCGTCGAGCACAACGCCGGAGACCTGACCGCGGTGCTGGAGGCGGGCGTGCCGCTGGCGCGGGCCCAGCGCGAGTTCGCCGCCGCCGGGCAGATGCTCGCCATCGATCCGTTCCTCGGCGTCGGGCACGAGGCGACGATCGGGGGCATCCTCGCCACCGCCGACTGCGGTCCGCTGCGGCACCGCTACGGCGCCCCCCGCGACCTGATCCTCGGAATCACGGTGGCGCTCAGCGACGGGACGATCGCCCACGCCGGGGGCAACGTGATCAAGAACGTGGCCGGCTACGACCTCGGCAAGCTGTTCTGCGGCTCGTTCGGCTCCCTCGGGCTGATCCTGTCGGTCAGCCTGCGACTGCACCCGGTCCCGGCCAGCACCGCCACCACGCTCGGCGTCAGTCGCGATCCCGAGCAGCTGGCCACAGCGGCGCTCGCCCTCGCCTCGGCTCCGCTCGAGCTCGAGTCGCTCGACATCTCCTGGCGCGGCGGCCGCGGCGGGATCCTCGCCCGTTCGGGGGGCGTCGAGGCGGCGAGCCGGGCGCAGCACGTGGCGGCGCGAATGCGCACCCTGGGGCTCGAGCGGGTCGATGTCGCCCAGGCCGACGCCGAGCTGTGGGCTCGCCAGCGAGCGGGCCAGCGCTCGCAGGCCGCTGCGCTGGTCAGGATCGCGGCGCGGCCGAGCTCCTGGGCGGCGGTGCTGCGGGCGGCGGACGCGGTGGGCGGGACGCTGGTCGGTCGCGCCGCGCTCGGACACAGCTTCCTCGAGCTGGACCCCCAGGCCGTTTCGAGACTCGGGCGCGAGCTGCGCGATGACGCCGTCTGCGTGCTGCTCGACGCGCCGTCCGCCGTCAGGGAGTCGATCGATCCGTGGGGTCCGCCTCCGCCGGAGCGAGCGCTCGAGCTGATGCGCCAGGTCAAGGCGCGCTTCGATCCCGCCCGGATCTGCAATCCCGGCGTGTTCGTGGCGGGAATCTGATGGCTGGCTTCGATTCGCATCGCCCGCCCCAGCCCGAGATCGTCGAGGATTGCGTGCACTGCGGGTTCTGCCTGGACAGCTGTCCAACCTACGCCCTGTGGGCCAACGAGGCCGACTCGCCTCGCGGCCGGATCGTGCTGATCGCCGAGGGCCTGGACGGCGCCACCGAGCTCTCCGAGGAGATGGTGACCCACTTCGACCGCTGCCTGGGGTGCATGGCCTGCGTGACCGCGTGCCCGTCGGGCGTACGCTATGACCGGCTGATCGAGCGGGTCCGCCCGCAGGTCGAGCGTCACCACAAGCGCAGCCTGAGCGAGCGGGCGTTGCGCCGGTTGATCTTCGCCACCCTCCCCCACCCCCGCCGGCTGCGGGTGCTGGCGCCGACGCTGCCGGCCGCGCGCCGGCTCGGCGCTGGCGAGCTTCCGGGGGGATTCGGCGCCCTGGCCCGGATAGCGCCCCGGGTGCCGCTGCGCAGGTCGCTGCGGTTCCGCATCCCGGTGCGCACGCCGGCCGTCGGGCCGCAGCGCGGACGGGTGGGGCTGCTGCTGGGCTGCGTCCAGCGCGTCTTCTACAGCGAGGTTCAGGTGGCGAGCATCCGCGCCCTGGCGGCCGAGGGGTTCGAGGTGCTGGCGCCGGCGCTTCCCGGCTGCTGCGGCGCGCTCGAGTTCCATTCCGGCGAGGAGGGGAGCGCCGTCACGCGTGCGCAGGAGACGATCGCCGCCTTCGAGCGCCTTGGGGTCGACCACGTGGTGAGCACCGCGGCCGGCTGCGGATCGGCGATGAAGGAGTACGGCGACCTGCTCGACACCGCCGAGGCACGAGCCTTCGCCGCGCGCGTGCAGGATGTCACCGAGCTGCTGGCGTCGCTGGAGCCGCGCGCGCCGCGCGGCCCGCTCCCCCTGCGCGTCGCCTACCACGACGCCTGCCACCTGGCCCACGCTCAGGGGGTGCGCGAGCAGCCGCGGCAGCTGCTGCGCTCGATTCCCGAGCTCGAGCTGCTCGAGGTCGGCGCCGAGCGCGAGCTCTGCTGTGGCTCGGCGGGCATCTACAACCTGGTCCAGCCGGAGGCGGGCGCCGAGCTCGGGAGGCGCAAGGCGCGCCATCTGCTCGAGACCGGCGCGCAGGCGATCGCCGCCGCCAACCCCGGGTGCGCGGCGCAGCTCGACGTTTACCTGCGCGAACTCGGCCGGCCGCTTTCGATCCACCACCCGATCGAGCTCCTGTGGGGCTCGATGCAGGCGGCAGGCGCGAGGCCGTGAGCCTCGGTCAGGCGACCGGCTCGAGCACGCGAGCTTACCTGGGCTAGCGAGCTTCACAGTCCCACAGCGCGCAGCGAGCCGAGGTCGTCGATCGCCGCGGTGATCCGCTCGATCATCGTGAGGCTCACCTCCTGGGGCTGAAACGCCGGCTGTAGGCGCGAGCGTCCGAGCGTGTAGGTCCACGCGAAGTACGGATAGAACGTGGCCTGGCGGTAGGCCAGCCACGCCGCGTCCCGGTCAAGCCTCGGACCGCCCGCGCCGGCCAACCGCTGGAGGTAGAGCTCGAGCAGGTCCCGCTCCCAGGCGCGGCGGTCCTCGGGCTCCAGCGCCGTGATCAGGATGTAGGCGTAGTCGTAGGCCCACGACCCCTTCAGCCCGATCTGCCAGTCGGCGACCCCGACACGCCGATCGGCGGTCAGGTAGGTGTTGGCGATGTGGAGGTCGCCGTGCAGGTAGGTCCACGGAGCGCGGCTCTGGATCTCCATCGAGCGGCGCATCCCCGCATAGAGCTCGCCGTAGCGGTCGCGCAGCCGCGGCGGGATCACGGGCCGCGCCCGGCGGGCGCCAACCGGGGCACGGTCAGCCAGCCCCACCAGGCCGTCGATCACCCGCATCTCCTGCCCCGGCGTCCTCAGCCACCACCATTCGTCAAGCCGCGGGCTCTCCCACAGAGCGCCGTGCCAGCGCGCCACGTTGCCCAGCAGATCCTCCATCGGCTCGCGGGCGATGTGGGCGCCGGGCCTCCAGAACCGCGCGCCGCGGGTCGATGCGACGTCCTCGATCAGCACCACCGAGCGCCACGAGCGCGCGTCGACCGCCCCGAAGTGGCCGGCGGGCGCCTCGATCGCCAGCCCGGGCCGCACCGCCGTGTAGAAGCCGGGCTCACCGTGTATGAAACCGCCGAGGCCCAGCATCAGGCGCTGCCCGAGCGTGCTCGTGCACTTGACGAACAGCCGGGGCGGGAGCTCCCGCAAGCTGGTCTCGCTGTAGCTCACCTCGAGCGCTCCCCGGGTGGTCGTGCCGGCGCTAAGCCCGTGAACCTCGACCGAGCGCACGCGCACGCCGGAGGTCGTGGCGCAGAGGACGCCCGTCAGCCACTCGGCCGTGATCTGCCGGGGGGAGCTCGGCAGGCGCTCTGCGTCCTGCGACGCAGCCCGCTGCAGCCGCTCGCCCGCGTCCGCCGCCAGCACCCGAGCCGCGCGCAGAGCGGCCGCGGCTGCCGGCCTCACGCAGCGACCAGCGACGCCCGGTCGCGGCCGCCCACCCGGCGATGGCGCGTGAACGCGTACGCGATCAGCCAGATCGGAATGGGGATGATCGGGACCACCATCCGCGGCTCGGCGCTCGGCAGCAGGTGGATCGCCAGCGCCATCGCGCCGAACGCCAGGAACGGGACCGTCTCACGCGGGAGCAGGCCGCGAAACCGGCGCAGACGCCGCGCCGCCGCCACCACACCGGCAGCCAGGCTGCCGTTGATGGCGATCAGGCCCGCGATCAGGATCGCCGGGAGGGTGAAGCTGTAGGGGAACCCGAAGAACATGCGCCCGACGTTGGCGAGCAGGTTCAGCGCGTACTTGGCCGGGTGCGCCACCGCCTGGGCGATCGCCACGCGCTGGAACTCCAGATCGCGAGCCACGGGGGGCAGCGTCGCCAGATAATGAAAGAACGGGCGGTAGCCGGCCAGCGCGGGATCGCGCAGGACGGTGTGCGGCGCGTACCACTCGCCGGTGTGGCTGGGGCTGGGCGAGGCCATCCAGTACAGCGACAGGCCTCCCGAGTTGCCCCAGTAGAACAGGTGGTGGGTGAGCGAGTAGGTGTAGATGAGCCAGGGCAGACATCCCAGCAGCCCGATCGCCGCGACGAGCGAGGAGCGACGGGCGATCAGGGCGGTCTCGGCGCTCGCGCTGCGTAGGAGGCGGGCGACCATCCACGTCACCGCTCCCGCTGCCAGCGCGGCGGTGAGCACCCAGCCGTACTCGAGCCGAGTCATCGTCAGCGCCGCCAGCGCCACGCCACCGAGAATCGCGTGCCGGCGCCGCCCCCACCTCAGGTAGCGCGCGGTGCCGTCGAGCGCGACGACCGACAGCAGGAGCGCGAGCGGCTCCTTGGCGACGCTTCCGAGCACGTAATAGCCAGGTGCATAGAGCCCGAGGGCGTACGCGCCGATCAGCGCCCAGCGGGGGCTCAACCGCATCCGCAACAGCCGGTAGAAGAGCAGCGCCGCGATGAACATCAGCAGCGGGCTCGTCAGCCGCAGCCAGGACAGAGGAGTCCCGAGCACTACGAGCGGCGCGATCAGCGCCGGCAGCCCCGGACCGTGCCAGAGGTACGTCGTGCCGTCCATGCTGTGGGTGTCGGCGTAGTAGCCGTGGAGCAGGCGGTGCGCGGCCGCGATCAGCGGTCCCTCGTCGCCGGTGGGATGGGCGGGGGCGCTGATCAGCGCCACCAGCACGAGCACGGCCAGGAGGGGCAGAAACCGGATGAGGAGCGGCCGCACCCGCCCCCTACTCCGCGTACATCGCCTCGATCAGCTCCGCGTACTTCTCGGCGATCGGCCTGCGCTTGAGCTTCATCGTCGGGGTGAGCTCGTCGCCTCCGGGGAGCCAGTCGCCGGGCACGATCCTGAACTTCTTGATCTGCTCGACCCGCGCCAGACGCTGGTTGGCGGCCTCGATTCCAGCCTGCACCGCCTCGACCACCTGCCGCTGGCCCGCCAGGTCCTCGAGCCGCGTGGCCTCGAGCCCCTGACGGCTCGCCCACTGCGGCGCATAGTCGGAGTCGAGCACGACCAGCGCCGTGTTGTAGGGGCGGCCGTCGCCGATCGCCACCGCCTGGCCGATCAGGGGGCTGGCGGTCTTGAGCTGGGCCTCGATGTTGGCCGGTGACATGTTCTTGCCGGAGGCGTTGATGATGATCTCCTTCTTGCGGTCGATCAGCCGCAGGAAGCCGTCCTCGTCGAGCTCTCCGATGTCGCCGGTGTGCAGCCAGCCGTCGCGGTCGAGCGCCTCATCGGTTTTCTGTGGCTGATTGCGGTAGCCGAGCATCACGAACTGCGCACGTACCAGCAACTCTCCGTCGTCGGCGATCCTGATCTCCGCGCCGGGAGCCGGCGGCCCAACCGTTCCGATCTTGACCGCGCCGGGGCGGTTGCAGGTCCCGGCGCCGCAGGTCTCCGACATTCCCCACAGCTCGGCCAGCTCGATTCCCAGCGCGTGGAAGAACTCGATCACCTCGACCGGGGTGGGGGCGGCGCCGACGTTGACCGCCCGCAGCTCGTCGAGTCCGAGCATCGTCCGCAGCTTGGAGAACATCTGCTCGTCCGCCTGCGCCACCCTCGCCTCGAGCTCCGCCGGAACGTCTCGGCCGGCCTGGCGCAGGCGGACGCGCTCGAGCGAGGCCGCCAGGGCCTCTTCCACCGGCTGGCGCTGCTCATCGGGCTGGCCGGCGAGCATCGCCTCGAGCCCTGCCTTGAGCTTCTCCCAGATCCGGGGAACGGCAAAGAACCAGTTGGGACGCACCTGCGGCAGGTAGGAGACGATCTCCCTCGGGTTGGGGCAGCAGGTGATGGTTCCGGCGTACACCACCGGGACGTAGTGATGGGCCTGACGCTCGGCGATGTGCGCGGCGGGGAGCCACGAGATCACCTTGCTGCCCTGGGGGAAGGAGATGATCTGCTCGATCGCGCGGGCGGCCACCATGACGTTGTGGTGCGTGAGCTGCACGCCCTTGGGCGGACCGGTGGTGCCGGAGGTGTAGATCAGCGTCAGGACGTCGTCGGGCTCAGCGGGCGGCAGTGAGCCCGGGTCGAAACCTGGGTTGGAGCGCTCCACCTCGGCCAGAGAGATGCTCTCCGGTGGCGCCTGGCCGTCGACCACGACCACGTGCTCGAGACCGGGAAGGCTCTCCCGCGCCTTCATGAACACCTCCAGAAATGCCTGCTCGATGATCGCCACCCGGGTGTCGGCGTCGGTGATCAGATATTCGATCTCCGCGGCGGGATACGTGGTGTAGATCGAAAACGGCGTCGCGCCGAGGGTGACCGCCGCCAGGTCGGCGACGTGGAACTCCGGGCGGTTGGTGAGCATCAGCGCCACGGTGTCGCCGCGGCCCACCCCGAGCTTCGACAGTCCTCCGGCCACGGCGTCCACCCGCGCCAGCAGCTCCGACCAGGTCAGCGACACCCGATCGTCGGGAGTGCGGACCGCGACGACGTCGGGATGGTTGGCGGCGGTCCGCCGGAGCGCCTCGCCAAGTGTCGGTGCGTCGACCGCACGTCCGGACACCGGAGTCATCGTGCTGCTGGACATCGTCGTCTCGCTCTCCTTCGGGGTGCGGCCTGCGGCAATCGTAACCGTGGGCGCCTAAAGCCCGTATATCCGCCGGACGCGTAGAGTGGCGAGCGCCCATGAATGTTCCTGGCTGGGAGGCGCATCTGCCATCGGTCCCCCGGGCCGACGAGCTCGCTCTCACCGCCCGCGGGACGCTCCCGGCGGCGTGGGCCAGCAAGTGGGCCGCGGCCCCGGCTGCCCCGGTGCTGTTCGAGGCCGGGCGGGGCCGGATCAGTGCCTCCGAGCTCGAGGCGGCGACGCGTCGGGTGGCCGGGCGGCTGAAGCGTGCGGGGCTGGCGCCGGGGGAGCGAATGCTGTTCAGCGCCCAGTCGTCAATCGATCTGGTGATCGCGCACGTCGCGGCGCTGCGCTCGGGGGTCGTGGTGGTGCCGGCCAACACCGCCTACCGTCAGCGCGAGCTCGCCCACATCATCGCCGACAGCCGGCCGAAGGCGGCGCTGCTCGACGACGAGGAGCGCGCCGGCTGGGCGCACGCCGCGGAGCTCCTGGTGGTGAGCCCGCAGGTCGATCTGCCGGATGGAGAGCCGGAGGCGCTGGACGCCGCGGCGCCGGGGGACCCCGCGCTGATCGGCTACACCTCGGGCACCACCGGCAGCCCAAAGGGCGCGGTGCTCAGCCACTCCAACCTGCTGGCCGGAAGCGAGTCGGTGGCGCTCGCGTGGCGCTGGCACGCCGAGGATCGGCTTGTCCTGGCCCTGCCGCTGTTTCACGCCCACGGCCTGTGCGTGGGGCTGCACGGCACCCTGCTGGCCGGCGCCTCGGCGGTGCTCCTGCCGCGCTTCGACGCCGACGCGGTGCTCGACGCCGCGGCGGAGCACGGCGCGAGCCTGTTCTTCGGCGTCCCCACCATGTACCAGCGGCTCGCCCGCTCGCCGCGGGTCGGCGAGCTGGCGCGGCTGCGGCTGTGTGTGTCCGGATCGGCGCCGCTGCCCGCCGAGCTTCACCGGACGATCGGGGAGCGCGGCGCTCAACAGGTGCTCGAGCGCTATGGGATGACCGAGACGCTGATGAACGTCTCGAACCCCTACGACGGCGAGCGGCGGCCGGGCACGGTGGGATTCCCGCTCCCGGGCGTCGATGTGCGATTGGTCGAGGGCGAGATCCAGGTGCGGGGCCCCAACGTGTTCAGCGGCTACTGGGAGCGGCCAGAGGCGACCGCGGAGGCGTTCGCCGACGGGTGGTTTCGCACCGGTGACCTGGGCGAGCTCGATCCGGACGGCTACCTGCGCATCCTCGGACGCTCCAAGGAGCTGATCATCACCGGCGGCCTGAATGTGTATCCCCGCGAGGTGGAGGACGTACTGGCCGGCCACCCCGATGTGGCTGAGGTGGCGGTGGTTGGGCTGCCGTCTGAGGAATGGGGTGAGACCGTGGCCGCGTTCGTGGTGTCAAACGCGCCCCATCCGACGGCCGCGCCGTTGCTCGAGTTAGCCGCCCAGCGGCTGGCCCCGTTCAAGCGCCCCCGCCGAGTGGTCTTCGTCCAAGCGCTCCCCCGTAACGCGCTCGGCAAGGTGCTCAAGCACGAGCTGGTCCGCGGCTGACGCCGCGGCGCGGGCAATCTGACGAGCCGCCGCGAGTTAGTTCATCCGCGCGGGCCGAGCGGCCGATAAAACCGCGATGCAAGCCACCGGGCTCACCTCGGCGATGCTGCTGAGCTACCTGGATCACGTCGGGGGTCCTCAGGCCGTAGCCGATGTGCTGCGCCGGTGCGGGCTTCAGGCGCGCGAGGCGGAGCTGCGCGATCCCGGCAGCGCACTGACGTGGGAGACAAAGATCGCCCTGCTCGACGCCACGGCACGCGTCCTTGACAACGCGGGCTTCGTGCCCGAGATGGTCAGCTTCGCGCTGGCGCAGAGCGTCGCCGGGGCTCTGATAAGCCAGCTTCGCAGCGTGGCGTCGCCGGAGCTCGTGTTGCGAGAGCTCGGTGCCGTTGAGGCTCAGCTCGGACGTGAGGACGCCGCCGAGGTCCTTTGGGTGCATCCCGGGCGAGCGATGCTGCGGTTTGCGCCGCGCACGCCGGGCCGCGCTCACCCGCTCGAATGCGAGTGCACCGCCGCGTTGCTGGCGGAGATCCCGGCGCTCGTCGGCCGCCGGCCGGGACGCGTCAGCCATCCCGAGTGCGTCGCTTCCGGCGCCGAAGCGTGCCTGTTCGAGCTGCGCTGGCAGCTGCGCCCCGGTGAGCTGCTGGGACGGCGCCTGAGCCGTGCGCGGTGGGGCTACAGCGAGCACGCGCCGCAAACCCGGGCTTAGTCCACGATCCCCTTGGCGCGCAGCTCCTGGCGGGCTGAGCCGCGCTTCTGGAGCCCGTCGAGGCCCATCGACCGCAGGACGGCGGACGTCTTGGTGAACTGGACGTCCCGGTAGTCGACGACCTGGACGCGATTTCCCCACGGGTCGTGAAAGTCGAGCGTGCCTTCTGCGCGCACCCCGATCCCAGCCTCATGCAGCGCGGCGCGCACCGCCTCCTTGTCATCCACCACCAGGCCGAAGTGGCGGTCGGCGTCGGCGTCAGCGGTGCCCGTGGCCGCGAGGGCGATGAACTGGTCGCCCATGTCGATGAACGCCATCCGCGGGCCGCGGCCGCGCAGCTCCAACTCGAAGAAGCGGCCGTACCAGCGCAGCGCGTCGTCGATATCCCCCACCTCGAGTGCCACGTGATTGATGCCGACCAGGCGCGCCATCAGCGCGCGTTGAAGCCCGAGCCGGCGAGCGTCGAGATGTCGTTGCTCAGCCCGATCACGAACACGATGATGATCAGCACGAAGCCCACCGCGCTGGCCCGCTCCATAACCGCGAACGGGATCCGCCTGCCGCGCACCTTCTCGGCCACTGCCCAGAAGACGTGGCCGCCGTCCAGCGGCAGGAACGGGAACAGGTTGATGATCGCCAGCGACAGCGAGATCAGCGCCAGAACCTCGAGCGCAAGCGACGTCGAATGGGCGAAATCCTGCTGGGTGACCGTGTAGCCGCCGACCACGCCGTGCAGCTGCTTGCGCTGCTGCGGCTCGAAGATCCTGGCCACAGTTGACACCGTCTTCTCGGTGACCTTCCACAGGCCTCTGAACGTCAACGGCACGGCATCGGCGGCACCGGCGGCGCGGTAGTGGTAGACGATGCCAAAGGTGAATCCGAGCAGCATCCGGTGCGAGCCCGCGTTGTAACGCGGGCGGACCGACAGGGTCCGCAGCTCCCCGTTGCGGCGGACCACGATCGTCACCGGCCGCGCGCCGATGCAGCCGCTCACCTGCGCTCCGGCGCACCGGTCGGAGGAGATCTCCCGCTCGATCGAGGTTTGTGACGCCCGGACGCCGTCGACCTTGACGATCTGGTCGTCCGGCTTCAACGCCGCCGCTGCCGCCGATCCCGGCTGAACTGAGACAACCGTGTTGGTCTGGGAGACCGGCTTGCCCAACCCGGCGCCGCCCGTGCTGAACAGCGCCCAGACGATCACGAACGCGATCAGCAGGTTCATCGCCGGGCCGGCCAGGATCACCGTGATCCGCTTCCACACCGGCTGGTTGTAGTAGGCCCGGCGAACCACCTCCGGCGGGATCTCCTCGTTGGGGTTCATCCCGGTGATCTTCACGTAGCCGCCCAGCGGGATCGCCGCGACTCCGTACTCGGTCTCGCCGCGGCGGAACTTGACGAGCATCGGCCCGAAGAACAGCGAGAAGCGCTCCACCCGCATCCCCACCGCCTTGGCGGCCACGAAGTGGCCGAACTCGTGGAGGATGATCAGCGCGGCGAAGCCGAGGAAGGCGAGGACGTAGGACATCGGTTGCAGTGTGGCAGGCGGCCTGGTTGGGCTATCGGCGTCGGCGCGCGGGGTCCTGAGCGCCCGCGGATGAGCTCCCCTACGCCACCGCCCGTGCCGCCACCAGCTGGGCGGCCAGCGCTCGCGCCTGCGCATCCGCCTCGCCCAGCGACTCGAACGAGTGAACGCGCTCGGCGGGGAGCTCGGAGAGCGTCTGCTCGATCACCCCGGCGATGTCGAGAAAGCGCAGGCGCCCAGCCAGGAAGGCATGGACCGCCACCTCGTTGGCGGCGTTCAGCGTGCAGGGGGCGGTTCCGCCCGCCACCGCCGCCTCCCGCGCCAGGCGCAGACAGGAGAACGTCTCGTCGTCCACGGCCTCAAAGGTCAGCTCGCGGAGCGCCACGAGGTCCAGCGGCGCCACCGGCACCTCCACCCGCTCAGGGTGGTGCAGGGCGTAGGAGATCGGGACCCGCATGTCGGGATACCCGAGGTGGGCCAGCGTGGCGCCGTCGCAGAGCTGGATCAGGCTGTGGATGATCGACTGGGGGTGGACCACCACCTCGATCTGCTCATACGGCGTGCCGAACAGGTGGTGGGCCTCGATCACCTCGAGACCCTTGTTCATCAGCGTGGCCGAGTCGATCGTGATCTTGCCGCCCATCGCCCAGGTGGGATGCGCCAGCGCCTGCTCGACGGTCACCTCCTCGAGCTGATCGGCCCGCAGGCCGCGGAACGGGCCGCCCGAGGCGGTGATGATCAGCCGATCGACGGTTCCTGCCTGCTCGCCGGCCAGCAGCTGATGAAGCGCCGAGTGCTCTGAGTCAACCGGGATGATCTGCGCGCCGGTGGCCTCGGCCAGCTGCGTGACCAGCTCCCCGCCCACAACCAGCGACTCCTTGTTGGCCAGCGCCACGTCGATCCCCTCCCCGAGCGCCGCGATGGTGGGGACGAGCCCGGCCGAGCCGACGACGCCGTTGAGCACCATGTCGCACGCGGAGTCGGTGATCAGCTGCACGATCCCCTCGGTGCCGGCCAGCACCTCCCCCTCGGTCCACACCTCCCCCGCGCGCGCGGCGGCGTCAGGATCGGCCAGCGCGATCCGCTTCACCCCGTGCTCGCGTGCCTGGGCCACCAGCGGCTCCCAGGCGTTGGCCGCGCTCAGCGCGACGACGCCAAGCTCGCCGCCCGAGCGCGACACCACATCCAGCGCCTGCACGCCGATCGATCCGGTGCAACCGAGGATGGCCAGGCGGCGCGGCACGAGGCGATTGTAGGTCGACCCGCGCGCCGCTCAATGCAGCAGCGCGGACCACACGTAGTAGCCGGCGACGATCGTGAACAGCGCCGCGTCGGCGCGGTCGAGGACACCGCCGTGGGGCCCGAACAGCCTGCCGGCATCCTTGGTCCCGGCATCGCGCTTGATCGCCGATTCGAACAGATCGCCGATCGGCCCGAAGACCGCCACCGTCAGCCCCAGCCAGACGGCGTCGGTCTGGGTCAGCCACGCCTGAAACAGCCCGGCCAGGAACACCGAGACGATCGCCACGAGCATCCCGCACACCAGCCCCTCGACGGTCTTGTTGGGTGAGATCTTCGGCGCCAGCTTGCGGCGGCCGAACAGCCGCCCTCCCAGGTAGGCGCCCGTGTCCCCCACGAAGGTCCCCACCAGCACGTCGATCGCGACGCCGTTGCCGTGCGGGAGCCGGCGCAGAAGCTCGCCGTGGGCGACCGCGAACCCGATCCAGTAGAGGCCGAGAAGCGTGCTGGCGAACGCGGTCGTGGTCCGCCCGCTTCCCCGCGCCAGCACGGCCAAAAACAGCACCGGCACGGTGATCACCGCCACCTCGAGGATGTCCGCCGCGTGTCCGTAGCGGGCGGCGAGCACCATTCCAGCCGCCGAGGCCAGCCCGACCAGCGACACCGGGCGCCACCGCGCGAGCAGCCCGTAGAGCTCGATCAGGCACGCCCAGCCGATGGCGATCATGAACAGCGCCCAGGCGAGCCCGCCGAGGTCGATCACCACCACGGCCAGGACGGCGAGCGGGATCGCGACGAGGATCCGCATCAGCAGATCTGATCCCTGGCGCCGTTCCTCGCGGCCAGGTGGGGGTCGACGGGCCGGCGCCATCAGCCGCGCCGTCGGTTGACCGCGAGCCGCATCAGCGCCCGCCGAACCGCCGTTGGCGCGCGGCGAATTCCTCGAGGCTCTGCTCGAACGCCTCCCGCGAGAAATCTGGCCATAACTCGTCCCGGAACACGAGCTCTGAGTATGCGCCCTGCCAGAGCAGGTAGTTCGATAGCCGAAGCTCGCCGCTGGTCCGGATGATCAGGTCGGGGTCGTGCATCTCCGGCGCGTAGAGATGCGCCCGGAACTCCTCCTCGGTCTCGCCCGTGAACGCCCGGGCCGCGTCGAGGATCTCGGCGCGCCCGCCGTAGTTGAAAGCCACGAACAGCGTGATCCGGGTGTTGCCCGCGGTCACGCTCTCGGCCCACTGCATTCGCTCGACCAGCTCCGAGGGCACCGGATCGCTGCGCCGGCCGATGAACCGCATCCGCACGCCCTCCTCGTGGAGCTCGGGCGTCTCCTGGTCGATCCGGCGCGCGAACATCGCCATCAGCCCGGAGACCTCCTGCGGCGAGCGGTTCCAGTTCTCGGTGGAGAACGAGTACAGGGTGAGCTCGTCGATCCCCAGGTCGACGGCGTCGCGCAGCCGGGCCTTGACCGTGTCGGCGCCGGCTTCGTGGCCCGCCAGCTCGGGCAGGCCCCGCTGCCGCGCCCAGCGGCCGTTGCCGTCGGTGATGATCGCGACGTAGCGCGCCCGCGCGCGCTCCCGCTCGCCGGAGGCGCCGAGCGCCACTAGACCTCCAGGATCTCTTCTTCCTTGCGTTTGAGCAGCTCGTCGAGCTCCTTGACCCGCACATCGGTGACCTTCTGGAGCTCCTGCTCGGCGCGATGCTCGTCGTCTGAGCCGGCCTCTCCGGCCTCCTTGAGCTCGCGCAGATCGTGCATCACGTCACGCCGGATGTTGCGAATCGCCACCCGTCCCTCCTCGGCGATCTGCCGCACCACGCGCACGAGCTGCTTGCGCCGCTCCTCGGTCAGCTCGGGCACGCTCAGGCGGATCAGGTTGCCGTCGTTGGACGGGGTCAAGCCGATGTCGGACTCCAGGATCGCGCGTTCGATCGCCTTGATCGAGCTCTTGTCGTAGGGCTGGATCGTCAGCAGCCGCGCCTCGGGGGCGGAGATCGTCGCCAGCTGCTTGAGCGGCGTGCTGGTCCCGTAGTACTCGACGCTGATCCGGTCAAGCAGCGCCGGGCTCGCCCGGCCGGTCCTCACCGACCCGAACTCGTGGCGCATCGACTCAACCGACTTGGCCATCCGCTCACGTGCATCGGCCAGCAGTTCGTCGATCATCTCGGATGGACTCATGACTTCACCAACGTCCCCACGCGCTGTCCCGACACTATCTTGTCGAGGTTGCTGCCGTCGGTCATGTTGAACACGACGATCGGCAGGTTGTTGTCCATGCACAGCGCGAACGCGGTCGAATCCATCACCTGCAGGCCGCGTGTCAGCGCTTCCTTGTGGGTGATCTCGGGGATGAACTCGGCGTCGGCGCTGAGCGCCGGGTCGGCCGAGTAGACACCCTCCACGCCGTTCTTGGCCATCAGCACCACCTCGGCGTGCACCTCGGCCGCCCGGAGCGCCGCGGCCGTGTCGGTGGTGAAGAACGGGTTGCCGGTGCCGGCGGCGAAGATCACGATCCGGCCCTTTTCCAGGTGGCGGATCGCGCGGCGCCGGATGTACGGCTCGGCCACCTCGGAGATCGTGATCGCCGACTGCACGCGGGTCACCACGTGCTGTTTCTCGAGCGCGTCCTGCAGAGCCAGGGCGTTCAGCACGGTGGCCAGCATGCCCATGTAGTCGCCGGTGGCGCGGTCCATGCCGCGCGCGGCGGCCGCCAGCCCGCGGTAGATGTTGCCGCCGCCGACCACGATCGCGATCTGGACCCCGCGACGGTGGATCCGTGACACGTCGGAGGCGATCGACTCGACCCGCTCGGGGTCGGTTCCGTATTCGCGCTCGCCCATCAGCGCCTCGCCCGAGAGCTTCAAGAGCACCCGCTGGAATATCGGCGGGGCCGTCACCTGAGCCTCCCGTTGCGCGGTCTCAGCCACCGACGGCGAAGCGCGCGAAGCGGCGGATCACGATGTTCTCACCCGTCTCGGCGACCAGCGCGGCGCGCAGCTCCTCGATCGTCTTGCCGTCGTGCTTGTCCTGGTTGACGTGCTTCTGGCGCAGCAGCACGACCTCGTCGAGCCAGCTGTCGAGCTTCCCCTGGACCGCCCGCTCGCGCGCCTGCTCCGGGACGTTTGAGAGCTGCTCGGCGGCGATCCGCTGCTCGCGCTCGCGCTCCTCGGCCGGAATGTCCTCCTCGGAGACGGCGATCGGCGCCGCGGCCGCGATCTGCAACGCCAGGTCCCGGGCGAACTCGATGAACCGCTCGTTGCGGGCCACGAAGTCGGTCTGGCAGTCCACCTCGACCAGCACGCCGATCTTGTTGCCGGCGTGGATGTAGCTCTGGACCACCCCCTCGCGGGCCTCGGCGCCCGCTCGCTTGGCCGCCTGCGCCTCGCC
Organism: Solirubrobacteraceae bacterium; assembly: GCA_036788555.1. Taxonomy (GTDB): domain Bacteria; phylum Actinomycetota; class Thermoleophilia; order Solirubrobacterales; family Solirubrobacteraceae; genus Palsa-465. Next base: position 25,842 of record DAIQND010000010.1, read on the forward strand.
GCGGGCCCGCAGGAGGTCGACCGCCCGCTCGAAATCGCCTTGTGACTCGCTCAGCGCCTCGCGGCAGGCGAGGATCGGCGCGCCGGTCCGCTGACGCAGCGCCTTGACCTCCTTGGCACTCACCTCGCGCGGGCTCACGCCGTCTCCTCGCTGGTGGCGGTTCCCGGGTCGGGGGTGACGACCGGCGCCTCGGGCGCGCCCTGAGCCGGCGCCTCGGGCGCGGGCGCGGCCTCGGGCACCGCGGCTTGCGGCTGGGCGGCCGGCGGTGGCGGTTGCTCAGGTGCGGAGGCCGCGGCCGCCTCGGCCTCGGCAGCAGCAGCCGCCGCCTGCGCCGCCGCCTGCTCCTCGGCCTCACGGCGAGCCCGCTCCTCAGCCTCGCGCCGAGCCGCCTCCTCCGCCGCGCGGCGCTCGCGCTCGAGCCGGGCCCGCTCCTCCTCGGCGACGAACACCGCGTGCTGCTGGGCGACAACGTCGCCGATCGCGTGGGTGACGGCCGCGCACGAGCGGATCGCGTCGTCGTTGCCAGGGATCACGTAGTCGATCCCGTCGGGGTCGCAGTTGGTGTCGACCAGGCCGATGATCGGGATCCGCAGCCGCTGCGCCTCGCGCACCGCGATCGCCTCGGTCTTCAGGTCGATCACGAACACGGCGCTGGGCACGCGCTCCATCGCCTTGACGCCGCCGAGGTTGGCCCGCAGCTTCTCGAGGTCGGCCTGGGCGGCGATCCGCTCACGCGTCGG
>DAIQND010000011.1:0-14745 GCA_036788555.1 Solirubrobacteraceae bacterium
CGACGATGTCGGGGTCGTGGGGTCCCTGGCCGATGTCCCCGGCGGCGAACCCGGAGAACCCGGCGCCGTCGTTCAGCAGCTCGTCGAGATGGTGTGCGGGGACGAGCTTGGCGCTCGGCTTTCCGTGCATGTCTACGAACTGTGCGAACAGGAACTCGACGCCGCGGTCGCGCACGATCCTCCGGACGTCTTCGGCGTCGGCCATCCGCCCGATATATACCGGGCGGCGCGGGAGGGGAGCAATGGAGCGGTGCACCGCTTGACGGCCACTAGCATGTGCGTCTCCCACATAGGAGGCCCTGCTGTCCAGCGCCACCGAGACCCTCGGGTTTCGCGAAGAAGCCCTCTACCGGGTGATCAAGCTCGTCTCCTCGCCGCTCGAGCTCGGGCCGATGCTCGACGGGATCGTCGAGCTGGCCAGCGAGGCCACCGACTGCCACGCCTGCTTCATCTACATGCTGGAGGACGGTGAGCTGACGATGCGGGCGGCGTCGCCGGTGTACGCCCACGCCGTGGGAAATGTGCGGATGGGACTGGACGAGGGTCTCGCCGGCTGGGTGGCCCGGCGCCAGACCCCGGAGTTCATCCGCGACCAGGCGATGGACGACCCGCGGATGAAGTTCTTCCCGATCCTCGAGGAGGAGCGCTTCCAATCGATGGCCGCCGTCCCGATCCTCTCGCGCTCCAAGCACACGATCGGCGTGATCGTGCTTCACACCGAGGCGCCGCGCGAGTTCGGCGACGACACGCTGACGCTGCTCGAGCACATCGCCTCGCTCGTCTCGGGTGCGATCGAGAACGCTCAGCTCTACGGGCAGCAGCGCCGGCGCGTCGACGCGCTCACGCGACTTTCCGCTCTGGCCGAGGAGCTCGCCACCGCACGGACGCTGGCCGGCATCGGCGAGGCCGTCACCCGCGCCGCCCAGCGCCTGCTCGGCGCGTCCGTGTGCGCGCTTCACCGCCTCGACGGCGACGGCGGCGAGCTCGAGCTGCTCGCCTGCGTACCGGCGTCGGCGATCGCCGCGCCCGCGCCACCCGCGACCGCGCTGTTGCTCGCCGCCTTGGAGGGCGCTGCCGGCCCGCCGGCCCACAGCCTGTGGCCGGAGCTCGACGTCAAAGACCTGCTGGTCGCCCCGCTGCGCGCTGGCGGCGAACAGGTGGGGCTGCTGAGCGCGGGTGCGCCCGCCCGGCATCCGTTCACCGACGAGGACCGGGAGATGGCCCGGGCGGTGGCCCATCTCGCCGCGATCGCCATCAAGCGCGTCGAACTGATCGAGACGCTGACGCAGGCCAACGCCGTCAACGACCTGTTCGAGGCGCTGGCGGCGGACGCGACGGCGTTCGCCGCCGCCAAGGCCGCGGAGGTGGGCTGCGAGCTCTCGCAGCCGTATCTGGTCGTCTACGCCGAGCCCACCGACCGCTCCGAGCAGGCTTCCGAGTCCTGGCCCGCGACCGCGGAGCTGGTCGCGCGTCGCCTCTCTCGCCTGGCGGCGCAGGCCGCGGTGGAGCCCGGCCCGGGGCCGGTCCGGGCTTTGCTCGGGTTCGGTGGACATCGGCCGCGGGTGCTCGATGGCGCGGTGGCCGCGTGTCAGGAGCTCGGACGCGACAGCGGCACGACGATCGGCGTCAGCGAGCGCCACGACGCTCCGGCTGAGGCGGCCCGTGCCTATCGTGAGGCGGTCGATGCCGCCACGATCGGCCGAGCCCTCCTCCCAAAAGGGGGCGCGATCGGGTACGCCGAGGTCGGCGCCTACAGGTACCTGGTCCACATCAGCGCCGAGAACGCACCGCACGACCGCATGCAGACCGCGGTCGACACCCTGATCGCCTACGACGCCAGGCGGCGCACGTCGCTGCTTGACACGCTCGAGCGCTATCTGGCCGACGGGCGCAGCGTGATCCGGAGCGCACGGGCGCTGTTCATCCACCCCAACACGCTGCGCCAGCGCCTGAGCCGGATCGAGGAGCTCACCGGGCTTGAGCTCGAGCGGGACGACCTGCTCTCGCTCGAGCTGGCGATCAAGCTGGCCCGGCTGCACGGGCGGCCGGCCGCCAGGCCCTGAACCCGCATCCCGCGGCACCGCCCCCTCGCGGTGCGTGGTGCCACGCCCGCGCCCGTCCGTGTGGTGCCAACGACCATAGTCGGCCCGGAAACTGTGCGCGGCGGCGCCATTTCGTGGCGGGGCGGGGCGATCTACTGTGGAGGCCATGTGCGGTATCGCGGGCCTGTACCTGAAATCTCCCGGATTGCAGGGTCAGCTCGGGGCTCAGCTCGGCCGCATGCTCGAACAGCTCGCCGACCGCGGCCCCGACAGCGCCGGTGCCGCCTTCTACCGCGAGCCGGCGCCTGCCGGGTCCTGCAAGGTGACCCTCCACGCCCCCGCGCCGTCACCCCGCTGGGATGCCCTGACCGATGAGCTCAACGAGATGTTCGGCCGCGTCCTCCCGCCTCGTGTGCACGCCGGCCACGCGGTGTTCGTGATTCCCGAAGAGGCCGAGGAGATCGAGCGCTGGCTGGCGCTCGCCCACCCGGAGCTGACGCTGATGAGCGCTGGGCGGTCGCTTGAGATCTACAAGGAGGCAGGGGCGCCGCGTGAGTTCGTCCGGCGGTTCGGCCTCGACCAGATGGCCGGGACGCACGCCCTCGGCCATACCCGGATGGCGACCGAGAGCCGGGTCACCACCGAGCACTCGCACCCGTTCTCGCCCGGCCTGGACCTCTGCCTGGTCCACAACGGATCGCTCTCCAACCACAACTTGCTGCGGCGAACCCTGATCCACGAGGGAATCCGCTTCCGGACCGACAACGACAGCGAGGTGGCGGCGGGCTACCTCGCCTGGCGGCTGCGCGAGGGCGCGAGCCTCGAGCAGGCGCTCGAGGGCTGCCTCGAGGATCTCGATGGCTTCTACACCTTCGCCGTCGGGACGGCGGACGGCTTCGCGGTGCTGCGGGATCCCATCGCCTGCAAGCCGGCGGTGATGGCCGAGACCGAGGAGTGGGTGGCGATGGCGTCCGAGTTTCGCGCCATCGCGGTGCTGCCGGGTGCGCGGGAAGCACGGGTCTGGGAACCCGAGCCGGCACAGGTCTACAGCTGGGGCACGGCGCCGGTGGCGTGATGGCTGCCACCTCGGCCGCCCGCGAGACCGTGCTGGTCGATCTCTCCGAGCAATCGGTGAGATCGCTGAACCAGCGCCTGCACGACGCGACGTCCCCCCTCCACGTCCGGGTGGTGAACCCCGCCGGCCGCCACTCGATCGCGGTCGGGCTCGACCGCGAGCATCACGTGGAGGTCGAGGGCCATACCGGCTACTACTGCGCCGGGATGAACAAGCACGCGACGGTCCGCGTGAGCGGCAACTGCGGCACCGGGGTGGCGGAGAACATGATGTCCGGCAGGGTGATCATCGAGGGCTCGGCGAGTCAGTCGGCCGGGGCGAGCGCCCGCGGCGGGCTGCTCGTGATCCGCGGTGACGCCTCGGCCCGCTGTGGCATCTCACTGAAGGGCGCGGACATCGTCGTCCATGGGTCGGTCGGGCACATGAGCGCGTTCATGGCGCAGCGCGGACGACTCGTCGTCTGCGGCGACGCCGGGGCGTCGCTCGGCGACTCGCTCTACGAGGCGCGGCTCTATGTCCGTGGCTCGGTGGCCGGCCTCGGGGCCGACTGCGTGGAGAAGGAGCTGCGCGACGAGCACCTGAGCGAGCTACGTGAGCTACTCGAGCAGGCTGGCCTCGGGGATGCCGACGCGCACGAGTTTCGCCGCTACGGCTCGGCGCGCCGCCTCTACAACTTCGATGTCGAGCACCTCGGGAGCTACGGATGACGGCACTCGGCGCCGGGCCATGGCAGCCCGGGATGCGTGAATCGGCCACCTTTGACCGCAACGTCATCGGCGAGATCCAGCGTGCCGCCCGTGAGGGCCTGTACGACATCCGCGGCTTCGGCGCCAAGCGGCGCGTCCCGCATTTCGACGACCTGCTGTTCCTGGGCGCGAGCATCTCGCGTTACCCGCTCGAGGGCTACCGCGAGCGGTGCGACACCGATGTCGTCATCGGCACCCGCTTCGCCCGCCAGCCGATCCATCTCGACATCCCGATCACGATCGCCGGGATGAGCTTCGGGGCTCTCTCAGGCCCGGCGAAGGAGGCACTCGGCCGCGGCGCCAGCGAGCTTGGCACGAGCACGACGACCGGCGACGGAGGGATGACCCCCGAGGAGCGCACGCACTCGCGCACGCTCGTCTACCAGTTGCTGCCCTCGCGCTACGGGATGAACCCGGACGATCTACGGCGCGCCGACGCGGTGGAGGTGGTGATCGGCCAGGGCGCAAAACCCGGCGGCGGCGGAATGCTGCTCGGCCACAAGGTGTCCGCGCGCGTCGCCCAGATGCGTGACCTGCCCAGCGGCATCGACCAGCGAAGCGCCTGCCGCCACCCCGACTGGACCGGTCCCGACGATCTCGAGATCAAGATCGAGGAACTGCGCGAGATCACCGACTGGCGGATCCCGATCTACGTCAAGATCGGCGCCACCCGCACCTACTACGACGTGGCGCTCGCGGTGAAGGCGGGTGCCGACGCGATCGTTCTCGACGGGATGCAGGGTGGTACCGCCGCCACCCAGGAGGTGTTCATCGAGCACGTCGGGATCCCGATCCTCGCCGCGATCCCGCAGGCCGTCGAGGCGCTCCAGGAGCTGGGGATGCACCGCCAGGTGCAGTTGATCGTCTCGGGCGGGATCCGCACCGGCGCCGACGTCGCCAAGGCGCTCGCCCTCGGCGCCGACGCGGTTTCGATCGGCGTCGCCGCGCTGATCGCGCTCGGCGACAACGCCCCCGAATACAACGAGGAGTACCGTCGGCTGGGATCCGCGGCGGGCTTCTACGACGACTACCAGGCGGGGCTTGACCCGGCCGGCATCTCGACCCAGGACCCGGAGTTGGCGGCGCGCTTCGATCCCGTGGAGGGGGGCCGTCGGCTAGCGAACTATCTGCGCACGCTCGTGCTGGAGACCCAGACGCTGGCCCGGGCGTGCGGCAAGTCCCACGTCCTGAACCTCGAGCCGGAGGATCTCGTGGCGCTGAGCATCGAGGCCGCAGCGATGGCCCGGGTGCCGCTGGCGGGCACGAGCTGGATTCCCGGGCGCTGATCCGCGTCGTCAGGCCGCGGCGCGCTGCTGCACGATCGCCTGGATCGCGCCGACCATGACCTCGACCCCGAGCGCCGCGTCCGCCGGATCGGCGTCCTCCTCGGGCGTGTGGCTCAGCCCGTCCCGGCAGGGGACGAACACCATCGCGCTCGGAACCCGGTCGGCGACGCACATCGTGTCGTGCGCGGCGCCGGAGACCATCGTCATGAACGGCTCGCCGGTGGCCTCAGCCGCAGCCTCGAGCGCCGCCACCAGCCCGTCGTCCATCGGCGTCGCCGGGACCGTCTGGCGCTCTGCGTAGGAGGCGGTCATCTTGCGCGCTGCCGCCGCCCGCTGGGCGAAGCTCTCGATCTCGCCGACCACGCCGCGGACGGCCTCGTCATCGGGACCGCGGATGTCGAGCGAGATCCGGGTGCGGCCGGGGATCGCGTTGATGAGCCCCGGAGACACCTCGATCTCGCCCACCGTTCCCACCGTGCCCGAGCCGGCCCCGCGAGCCAGGCGCTCCAGCTCGATGATCGCCTGCGCCGCCACCACCGCGCTGTCGCGGCGCATGTCCATCGGCGTCGCGCCGGCGTGGTCGGCTCGCCCCTGGACGCGGATGTCGCCGTGGACGTAGCCGGCGATCGCCTTCACCACGCCGATCCGCCGGCCGGTGTCCTGAAGCACCCTCGCCTGCTCGATGTGAAGCTCGATCCAGCCGATCAGGTCGTCGAGGATGTGCGCCGTCTCGCGCCAGCGTGCCGGCTCGTAGCCCGCCTCCTGGGCGTGTTCCCAGAACGAGCGGCCGTCGTCGATCGACCGGATCCGCTCGCGCAGGTCGGCTTCGGCCACCCGCCCGGCGACGATCCGGCTGCCCAGCACCATCTGACCGAACCCCGAGCCCTCCTCCTCGAGAAACGAGATCGCCTGCAGCGGCAGGTCGAGCCCCAGCTCATGGCTCACGCGGCAGACCTCCAGCGCGCAGACCACGCCGAGCGTTCCGTCCCACTTGCCGCCGTTGCGGTTGGAGTCGCAGTGCGAGCCGATCCCGAAGACGGGCTCGCCGGGCGGCCGGTTGCGCGCCACCAGATTTCCGATCGGATCCTCGCCGACGGTGAAGCCAAGCTCCTCCCACGCCCGCGTGAAGTAGTCGAGGGCCGCTCGGTACACGTCGGTGTAGGCGTAGCGGCGGATCGCTTCCGAGGAGAGCGTGTATGCCGGGCCGGCAAGCGTCTCGACGTCACGCCGGATCCGCTCGGCGCTGCGCTGGCGGTCGATCGGGGCTGCCGGCATGACGCGGCGAGCCTACACAAGTGGCGGGCGCCGGCGCCACGCGGTAGGGTCAGATGCCCTCACCCCGGGGCGGGTGCCGCGCACGTCGCCGTCCACGTTCAGATCAGGAGAAGTCAGCTTGCCACGCAGAGTCATCGACCTCAGTCAGCCGCTCAACCGCTCGACGCAGGTGCACCCGTTCTTTAACCCGCCGCAGATACTCCGAGAGCTGACTCATGCCGATTACGCTCCCGAGCAGCCGTCGTTCAACGCCGAGCTGATCATCACCTCCAACCATGCGGCCACGCACGTGGACTCGTTCGGCCACTACGACCGCTCACCCGGCGCCGAGGCGATCGGCGAAATGCCGCTTGAAACGTTCTGCGGGCCCGCGGTCTGCATCGACGTGCGCGAGTACGGAGGCAAGGGGCATCTGGTCACTCCCGAGGAAACCGAGGACGCGCTCGGCAAGGCCGGCCTAGAGCTGGAGTCCGGCGACATCCTCCTGTTCTGCACCGACCACTACAACCAGACCGCCGGGACCCCCGCGTTTCTCGACGGCTTCAGCGGCGTCGCCCCGGAGACGGTCAGCTGGATGGCTGACCGTGCCGTGAAGATCTTCGGCGTGGAGACGATCAGCCCCGACCTCGTCTACGAGTACGACGACTACCGCACCCACCGCGCCTGCGGGGAGCACCGGATCACCCACTACGAGAACCTCAACGACCTGGCGGAGGTCGCCGGCCGGCGCTTTGACTTCTATGGCTTCCCGCTCCGGCTCGAGGTGGCATACGGATCGCCGGTGCGGGCGGTCGGAATCGTGGAGGACTAGGCATGCACGAACTGATGGGCGGAACGCCGCACACCCACGGCGAGGATGAGTACGTCCTCGATACCGAGGCGGTCCGCGGCCTGATTGAGAAGGTGCGGGCGGCGATCGACGCCGCCTCCTCGCCCGAGGCGGCATGCGAGGAGATTCGGCCCCACTTCGCCGAGCTGCTGGCCGACCCGGACTGGCTTCCGGCGACCTACCAAGAGGCGGTACCGGACAGCGGGATGGGCGGAGGGATTGGCCAATGGCTGCTGTTTCGCGCCGGCGACGGGTCGCTGTCGCTGTTCTCGCTCGTCGTCCCGTCCGGCTCGCAGACTCCGATCCACGATCACCTGGCGTGGGGCCTGGTCGGGCTCTACCGCGGCACGCAGGATGAGGAGGTGTTTCGCCACGAGGCGGGCGAGCTGAGCCTCGCCGAGGAGCGCGCGCTCGTGCCGGGGGACTTCTACGTCCTGTTGCCGCCGCGCGACGACATCCACCGGGTCCGCACCACCTCGCCCGAGACCTCGGTGTCGATACACCTGCTGAGCAACGACACCGGCTGCGTCTGGCGCCACCGCTTCGAAGCCGACTCCGGCGAGGTCCAGCCGTTCAGGTCAGGCTACGTGAACGCCCCTTGCGAGGAGGACGAGATCACCGCTCGAGCGGAACCGAGCGGTTGACGCCCACATCGCTGCGAAGCGCCTCGAGCCACCCGGCCCGCACCCCGCCCAGAAGCTGTTGGCCGATCTGCCATGCCTCGTCGTGACGGGTCAGGATGCTCTTTGCCGTCTCCCGGATCTCGGCCAGGATCGCCGGCTCGTCGACGCCGGTGACCTGCCCGTCGCGCACCACCCAGCGCCCGCCGATCATCACCGACTGGACGGCGGTGGTGGTGGAGCCGAACACGACGTGATGTAGCGGTCGCCCCAGCGGAGTGAACACCGCGCTGTCGAGGTCGAGGAGCACGAGGTCGGCGCGCCTTCCTGCCTCGATCCGGCCCAGGCCGGCGGCGTCGCCGGCGGCCTGCGCACCACCAGCAGTCGCCATCTGCCACGCCTCGCGCGCTCCGAGCCAGCGCTCATAGTCGATGTCCCAGAGCTTGTGGAGCAGACCCGCGACCTTCAGCGCGGCGAACATGTCGTTGCCGTCATTGGAGGACATGCCGTCGGTCCCGAGGGCGACGTTGACGTGATGGTGAAGCAGGGTCGGGACGGGGCAGATGCCGCTGCCGAGCTTCATGTTTGAAATCGGGTTGTGAACGATCGTCGTGCCGGAGTCGCGGACAAGCTCGATGTCGCCGGGCGTCAGCCAGATCCCGTGCTCGAAGTTGACCCGCGGCCCCAGGAAGCCAAGCGCCTGCAGATGCTCGGGCAGCGTCCGGCCGTACATCTTCTGGCCGCTCAGCGCCTGCATTCGTGTTTCCAGCACGTGGATGTGGATCTGAAGGTCGAGCTCATCGGCCAGCGCGGCAACGCCCTGCAGGAACTGATCCGTGCAGCGCTGCGGCCCCGACGGCCCGAGCCCGATCGAGATGCCCTCGTCCGGGCGGTGGTAGCGCTCGACCACGCGGCGGGTGAACTCCTCCCACTCGCCCCATTCCGGCGGCTTGTCCTGCTCGAGGCGCTCGATCAGCGCGGGATCGACCAATCCCTCCTCGAGCACGACCGTCTCGTGGTAGGCCCGGTCGCCCATGCCGAGGATGATCAGGGCGCGCAGCCCGAGGTCGCGGTACGCCTGCACGACCGCCGCCACCGACTCGTCGGTGAAGCCGGCCATCTCGTAGAGGAAGTCCACCGCGCAGGTGGCTCCGGAGCGAACCATGTCCAAGCCGCCGATCAGCGTCCGCAGGTAGGTCTCGCGCGAGCTCTGCACCGGCCCCGCCAGGGCGGGATAGGAGAACAGCATCCACGGCTCGAGCGGGAGGTTGTCCCACTGCCCGCGAAACCAGTTCTCGTTCGAGTGAAGGTGCGCGTTGACCATCCCGGGAACGATCGCCAGCGGCGTGCAGTCGAGCACCTCCGCGCCATCTTCAGACGCGTCGGCTCCGACCGAGGTGATTCGGCCATCCTCGATCAGCACGTTGGCCCGCTCGAACTCGCCGTTCCCCACGTCGACCAGGCCATTCTTGAGCATCACGTCAGTCATCAGCTCTCCTCGGATTGGCGGCGCACTATACGAAAAGACACCTGCGCCGCCTCAGCGAAACGCCGGCTGGCGGAAGTTGACCTCGCCGCCGAGCGCGGGAGCCACCTCGACGCCGCACCCCGCTTCCGTGGCGATATCGGCAAGCCCGGTCGCGGTTCGCTCGGCGGGCCTGGCGCACGATCAGATCGCGGGGTGGATTGGGCGTAGTGGACACGGCTGATCGGCGAAGATACGTCCTCGGCCGGATTCTCGGCCGGCAGCCTTGTAATCGACGGCTGATCGGCATAAGCTCCGCCGCCCACTGCATCGATCGATCCAAAGGTTGGAGGGAGCGAATGACCGGGATCAGCGGCGAGGGCGGTAGCACGCCTCCTGATGGACGCCCTGCGCACGAGCCGGCGCCGGAGCACCTGGCCCACGAGGTTGAGGAGTATTTCGCCGGCGACTTCGAGATCGAGCGCGAGTCGATTCAGGAATCGATCGCCCACGACTACTCCACCAGCATCGTCCCGCTCGACAGGCGCCGGCCGCTCGGCCACTTCGTCGCCCTGTGGACGACCTTCGCCGCCGGGTTCTCATTCCTGTTCGTGGGGACGGAGATCCATGACGCCGGGTTCACACTTCCGGGCACCATCGGCGTCACGCTGCTCGGCGTCGGCATCTACTTCGCCTACGCGATCTTCGGCGCGTACCTCGGATCCCGTACCGGCCAGACGATGTCGCTGCTTACGCGCTCGATCTTCGGCGTCACCGGCTCTTACATCGTCTCCGCGCTGCTGGTGATCGGGTCGCTCGGGTGGGTCGGATTCCAGGGCGGGCTGATGGTCCAGATCTGGAACGGCCTCTACGGCTGGAGCGGGGTCGAGGCCCTGACGATCGTGATGTGCGGCGTGATGATCTTCAACAACCTCTTCGGCTTCAGCGGCATCAGCACGTTCGCCCGCTACATCGTCACGCCACTGATCATGCTGTGGGTCCTCTACCTGGTGATCCGGGGGCTGATCGTCCACCCGGGCATGCTGGGCCATCACCCCAAGAACAGCGCGGGGCTCAGCTTCTGGCAGGTGATCGGCGTGGTGATCGGGTTTGCCATGTGGGGCAACGAGCCCGACGTCTATCGCTTCGGCAAGCCGAAGTTCACCTGGCCGATCCCCGCGTTCACGTTCGCCCTTGCCGTCGGCTTCCTGCTGTTCACGATCGGCGGCTGGATGATGGCCGAGTTTGCGCATTCCTCGGCCTTCGGCACGGTGGTCAAGTACTCCACGCACTTCTCGCTTTTCGGGGCGTTCTGGCTGGCCTGGTTCCTGGCCACGATCAGCCAGTTCGCGATCAACGACGGCAACTACTACGAGGGGATCAACGCGTTCCAGAACATCTTCGGCAACTGGAGCCGGTGGAAGCGGTTGTACTCGTGCTTGATCTGTGCCTGCATCGGCGCGCTGGCGGGATACCTGGTCAACTACGTGATCACCAACGGGTTCCTCAAGGTCGCCGCCTTCCTGGCGGTCACCGCTCCGTGCGCGACCACGATCATGTGCGTCGACCACTTCGTGCTCCCGCGACTATTCGGGATCTCCCGACCGCTGATCCGCATCCCTTCCTGGAGGGGGGCATCGATCGGCAACCTGCCGGCGATCGCTGCGCTGGCGATCGCCGTCCTCTACGGCGCCTGGGCCACCGGGATCATCCCGGGTGAGAACTCCAACCGCTACTGGGGCCCGGGGCCGCTTGAGGCCTGGGCGATGGCGGCGGTGCTGTACATCGCGTTCGTCGCGATCACGCGTACGGTCGCCAGCCGGTCGGAGTCGCTCAAGACGGCGATGGGCTTCTCCAGAGTGGCCTTCGACACGCCGCTGCCCAGCAGCGAGGTGGTCGACGTGGTCACCGCCAGCCGGAAGGAGTCTCCGGCGCCCGCCGCTCCGGCCTATGCCGGTGCGGGCACCGGCGGACAGGCGTAGCTGCGATGCTCAGCCAGACGCCCGTCGGCGAGGCGCGCGCGGCCGCCGCAGCCGCGGCGTCTGTCGACTGGGAACTGATGGAGCGCTGGGACCGCGAGTACTACCTGCACAACGTGCAGGGTCAGGACGAGCACCAGTGGAACGGCGTTGCCTACCAGGAGGGCAACTACCTTTACATGGTCGACGGCACCCGGCTGCTGGACTGCCAGAGCCAGCTGATCTCGGACAACATGGGCCACCGCCACCCCCGGGTGGTCGAGGGACTGAAGGCCGCGCTCGAGCGCTACGGGCACGTGTACTTCGGGATGGCGACCGACTACCGCGCCAAGGCGGCCAAGCTGATCGTCAAGGATCTGCTCGAGGCGGACGGCTGGGCGGGACGGGTCCGGATCCTGCCGTCGGGCTCGGACGCGGTCGATGTCGCACTGACGATGGCGCGGGTGTATACCGGACGTCCGGTCGTGCTGACCCAGGAGCACTCCTTCCACGGGCTCACCGCGGGCGCCGGGACGCGCGTACGCGGTTACAACAACCAGGTCTCATCACCCACCGAGCGCCATCGGGTACGCGATGTCCCGGGTGCGGAGCTACCGACGTTCCGGACGATCCCCGCGCCCGAGAACGAGGCGTTCGATGCCGCCGGCGGGCTGCCGTCGATCGCCGCGCTGGAGGAGGTGATCGAGGAGGTCGGGGCCGACCGGATCGCGGCGGTGATCACCGAGACGATGCTCGGCGTGGGCGGGATCATGAGCCACGACGACTACCTTCCCGCGGTCCGCGAGATCACCCAACGGCACGGCATCCTGTGGATCGACGACGAGGTGATCTGCGGATTCGGGCGGCTGGGCAAGTGGTTCAGCTACCAGCTCTACGACGGCCTGCGCCCGGACCTGATGACGATCGGCAAGGGCATGAACGGCTGCATCCTGCCGGTCGGTGGCGTCGTCGCCAGCACCGAGCTGGCCGAGCCGTTCGAGCGGGGTCGATGGTACTCGGGGAGCACGTGGGACGGCCATCCCCTGGTGGCCGCGACGATCGCCGCGAACATCCAGGCGATGATCGACGAGGGAGCGGTGGAGCACGGCGCGGAGATGGGTCGGCGTCTGCGCGCCGGCCTGGAGGAGCTGCGCGCTCGTCACCGGTGCATCGGACACATCGGCGGGCGTGGCCTCTATCACGCCGTCGACCTCGTCGATGGCAGCGGCGCGCCGATCGTCGGCGAGGACCGCCGCTTTGACTTCACCGGCGATCTCTCCGGGACGCCGACCGCGATCATCCGCGAGGAGACCGCCAAGCACGGCGTGTGGCTCACCGGGTTCGTGCCCAACACGATCAAGGTGGCGCCCCCGCTGACCGTCACCGCGGATGAGGTCGATCTCGTGCTGGAGGCATTCGACGCCGGGCTGAACGTCGTCGACCAGCGCTACGGGACCTGATCGCGGTGCCGCCGACCCACGCTGAGCTCGGCCGGTGGGATCTCGATCACGTTATCCATCCCTGGAGCTTCCCGGGGACCTCGTTGATGATCGTCCGGGGCGAGGGGTCGAACTACTGGGACGCTGACGGGCGCAAGTACCTCGACGCGCTGGGCGGCATTCAGCTCTGCGAGGTCGGACACGGCCGAGCGGAGCTGGCCGAGGTGGCGGCGCAGCAGATGCGGGAGCTCGAGTACTCGCCGCTGTTCTGGAACTTCGGCAACCAGCCGTCCGCCGAGCTGGCCCGGCGCCTCGTCGACCTCGCCCCCGCCGGCATCGACTACGTGTTCTTCACCAACGGCGGATCCGAGAGCTGCGAGAGCGCGATCAAGATGGCGCGCCTGTACCACCACCTGCGCGGCGAATCCGATCGGACGGCGATCCTCTCGCTCGGCCACTCCTACCACGGCATGACCTACGGGGCGCTGGCCGCAACCGGGCTGGAGGGCATCAAGGATGGGTTCGGCGAGCTCCCGGGAGGCTTTGTTCACCTGACCACCCCATATTCGTTCCGCGAGGAGCTGTTCGGCGGCGAGGATCCCTTCGAGTTCTGCGTCCGCGAGCTCGAGGAGACGATCGCGCGTCTGGGAGCGCAGCGGATCGCTGCCCTGATCGGCGAGCCGGTGTTGACGGTCGGGGGCGTGATCGTTCCACCCCGGGACTACTGGCGGGCCGTCACGGAGATCTGCCACCGCCACGGGATCCTCGTAATCGCCGACGAGGTGGTGACCGCGTTCGGCCGCCTCGGAGACTGGTTCGCCTCGCCGAACTGGGGCATCGAGCCGGACCTGATCACGACCGCCAAGGGCCTGACCAGCGGTTACCTACCGCTCGGCGCGGTGCTCGCCTCCGGCCAGGTGGGCAGCACGATCAAGGACGCGGAGTCGGGGTTCATGCACGGCTACACCTACTGCGGCCATCCCGTCGCCTGCGCGGTCGCGCTGCGCAATCTCGACATCATCGAACGCGAGCGCCTGGGCGAGAACGCGCTGCGGACGGGTGAACGACTGCTCAGCTCGCTTCAGGAACTGCTCGAGCTTCCGGTGGTCGGTGACGTCCGGGGCGCCGGGCTGCTGGCCGCGGTCGAGCTCGTGGCCGACAAGGCGAGCAAGCGCCCCCTCGAGGTGCGCCGGCAGGAGATCGCCGACCGTGTCCGCGACGAGCAGGGCGTGATCGTGCGCAGCATCTACCAGAACGTGATCATCGCGCCGTGCCTAGTCCTGACGCCCGAGGAGGCGGACAGGGTCGCCGCGGCCCTGCATGCCGTGCTCGAGACGACCGACGTCCTTGGTCAGCCGATGCTCTCAGCCGCCCGCCACTGAGCGAGGCTCGGGTCCCGAGTTGCGCGGGGCGGGTCGCGCCGCTCGAGGCCTGTCTCCTCGGCCATACAGTGCGTGTAGAGGTCTTCATGTGCGGCTTGTGGCGCCGCGACTAGCTCCTCTCAGCGCGCCCGCTGGCTCAGAATCTCCGGGAGCCGCGCCCGCACCTGATCCACGATCCCGGCCTCACCCAGCCGGGTCAGCCTGCGGTCGCATCAGCGACTCCAGCGGCCGTCCCGGATAGCGCCCGCCCGAGGGCGGGGATGCTGTCTCCCTCGATCAGGATGTCCGCGGGCCACGGTTCAGCGCCATGGTCGGAGTCCATCGCGATGACGGTCGCGTTCTTGATCAGAGTGCTCATTGCTTCCTCCCGCCGGATAGCGCGGGTTCGGCGCCGCCTCGCCTCGCGACGGCGGTGAGCGCCAGCATCTCGAAGGCGATCGTCGCCGCGTTCAGTGCGGTGACCTGACCGGGTCCGTCATAGGTGGGCGAAACCTCGACGACGTCGAACCCGGCGAATGAGACGCCGGCCAGCGCCCGCAGGAATGCCAGCGCCTCGTGCGGGAAAAGGCCCGCCGTTTCCGGCGTGCCGGTACCGGGCGCGAACGCGGGGTCGAGCACGTCGACGTCG
>DAIQND010000011.1:14755-24671 GCA_036788555.1 Solirubrobacteraceae bacterium
GGGCGGCGGCGACGCCTCCAGGGCCTCGAGGGCGGCGTTGAGCACGTCGACGTCGAACGAAAGGTATGCCGGACCGTCACCGATCCGCTCCCGGACGCGCTGGCCGTAGTGCTCCGCAGACCAGCCGCGGAGCTCGTCGCAGCTCACGATCTCAAAGCCCCACTCCCGCGGCAGCTCGTAGTCGGCAGCTGCGTAGAGCGAGCCCCGCATGCCCGCGAGAAGCGAGCGGCGCGGCTCGATCAGTCCTTCGTCCAGCGCGCGGCGAAACGGTGTGCCGTGCGTGAAGCGCTCTCCCCAGTAGGAGTCCCAGGTGTCAGCGTGGGCATCGAGCAGGACGAGGCCGAGCGGGCCGTGCCGCGCGGCATGCGCCCGCAGCTCACCGAGCACGATCGAGTGATCTCCGCCCAGGACCAGCGGCACCGCACCGGCGTCGATCACCGGCGCGAGACCCTCGGCGATCTGGGCGGCCGTGCGTTCGGCGTTGCCCGGCGTGGTAGTGATGTCGCCTCCGTCGATCACCGAGAGGACCTCAAACACGTCGATGCGCAGCGCCGGGTGCCAGCGGCGCATCATCAAGCTCATCTCGCGGATCGCCGCCGGCCCGTAGCGTGCGCCGGGGCGGAAGCTCGTGGCGGTGTCAAACGGGACGCCGAGCACGGCGACGTCCGCTCCCGCCGAGTCGTCGGAGAGCGGGCAGCGGGCGTAGGTGCGAACGCCGGTGAAGCGCGGGCTGACCGAGGAGTCCGTCGGTTGATACCGCGGCCCAGTCATCGCGCGTACCGGACCCGCGTTCTAGGCCACCGCCGTCGGTTCGAACCGCGGGATGATGTCGCGTCCGTAGCGCTCGACGGTGTCGTCGATCGATGAGGTCATCACGTACAGGTTGACCTGGCGTACACCGAGCTCCTCGAGCTCGTGCAGCTTCTCGAGATGCTGACCCGTGTCGCCGAGGATGCAGAACCGGTCGACGATCTCGTCGCTGATGTATTTGCCGTGCTCGGCTCCCACGCGGCTGTGCTCGCTGTAGTCGTACTCCTCGACGCGCTGGGCGAAGTCCGTCAACGCCTTCGGGATCTCGCCGTCGGTGCCGTAGCGGGCGATCAGGTCCTTGACGTGGTTGGAGACCATCGCCGGAAACCACCGCGTTTCCTCACGCCAGCGCTCGACGTCGGCATCGATCACCGCCGGCGCGCACACGACCGGCGCGAGTGCATCCGGGTCGCGTCCCGCCTCGACCGCCGCGGCCCGCGCGCGCTCGATGATCCAGCGTGTGATCTCCGGGTCGGCCAGCTGAATGATCACGCCGTCCCCCACCCGGCCCGCCACCCCAAGGGCGCGCGGGCCGTAGCCGGCGACGTACATCGGGATCTCCGGCTCGGTGCGCGCCCATTCGAGCTTCAGCTCCCGGCCGTTCCAGCTGACCTCGTGGCCATTCATCAGGCTCTTGATCATTTCCAGCGCCGCCTCGAACTGGCGGACCGGCACCGGATCGAGGCCAACGACCCGGCGAGAGGAGTCGCCGCGGCCGATCCCCATCACCATCCGGCCATCGCTGATGTCGTGGAGCGTCGCGTACGCGCTGGCGGTAACCGTGGGCTCGCGGATCCCGGGGTTGGTCACGCAATGACCGAGCTTGATCGTCGAGGTCGCGGCGGCGGCCAGCGTCAGGAACACGTAGCCCTCCTCCCACAGGATGTGCGAGTCATACGTCCACCCGTAGCGGAAGCCAAGCTGCTCGGCGCGGACGATCCGGTCCACGAATACCCGGGCAGGGGGATCCGGCAGGAACGTCACCCCGAAATCAAGCATCTCTTCTCCTCACGCTCGCATGCGGCCCGCTCAAGGCCGCCTCGCGCGGAGTTCTATCAGAGGCCCAGCATTCGTTTGTATACCGAGCGCTGGTAGAGTCCGGCCGAGCAAACGGGGAGGGTTTCGTTGACGGACGACATCGAGGCAGCACTCCACACGATCTTCGCGGCCGACTCGGGCATCTACCAGACGCGCGGCTTCCAGCGGCGAGTGGGTTTCGGACAGCGGCCGGCCCTGATCCACATCGATCTGGCCAACGCCTGGACCAGGCCCGGGCATGCCTTCAGTTGCGACGGGATGGACGTGATCATCCCGGCGGTCCAGGAACTGAACGCGGCGGGACGGGCCAAGGGCATCCCGATCGTCTACACGACGACGGCCTATGCCGTCACCAGCGGCCCCAACACCGACATGGGGATCTGGCACCACAAGATCCCGGTCGAGCTCCTCCAGCTGGGGTCGCCCGAGGTGGCGATCGACGAGCGGATAGCGCCGCTGGCTGGCGAGCAGGTGATCGTCAAGAAACGTGCCAGCGCGTTTCACGGGACATACCTGTCCAGCTTCCTGAAGGCCAACGGTGTCGACACCGTGATCATCACGGGGGTGACGATGGCCGGATGCGTGCGCCACACGGCCGAGGATG
This sequence comes from Solirubrobacteraceae bacterium, assembly GCA_036788555.1. Lineage (GTDB taxonomy): Bacteria > Actinomycetota > Thermoleophilia > Solirubrobacterales > Solirubrobacteraceae > Palsa-465. Next base: position 17,208 of record DAIQND010000011.1, read on the forward strand.
CGATCGCCGAGGGCTTTCGGCCGATCGTCGTGCGTGAGGCAGTGGGTGACCGCGTCCCGGGCGTCGTTGAGTGGAACCTGTTCGACATCGACTCGAAGTTCGGCGACGTCGAGCCGCTCGAGCGGGTGCTGGCCTACCTGGCCGAGATCTCGCTCGCCGAGCCGGCGGCGCCGGTTCAGGGCAGCAGCTCGCTCATCTCGGCATAGCTCACGCGCAGACGCCGCACCACTGCATCGCCAGCAGCGCGAACGCGCGCGTGGCGCACATCACCTCGTCGATCTGCACGAACTCATCGTCAGCATGGGCGACGGCGAGATCTCCCGGACCGTAACTGATCGCCGGGATACCTGCCAGGGTGAGCCAGGAGGCGTCGTCGACGGCGGGGAAACCTGACACCTCGGCGGCGCCGGTCAGCCGCGTCCCCTCGACTGCCTGCCGATGCGCGGCGCACAACGCCTCGGTGATCTCGTCGGCCGCCGGCGCGTTCGCCGGCCAGTGCAGGCGCCATTCGATCTGCGGCGGATGCTCGCGCAACCAGTCGTCGGTCGCGGCGATGTGCTGCACGTGCTCCTCGATCTCGCGCATCACCTCCTGCGGATCGTCATCGGGTGGATACCAAATCAGGTACTCGGTGCGCATCCGCTCCGGCACGAACAGCGGGAACTGAACGCCGCTGGTCCCGCCCTCGATGATCCCGGGCATGATCGTGAACTGGCCCGGGCGGTAGTGCGGATGGCGTTTGACGAACCCCCACTGCTGCTCGAGGCGCCGGAGCCCCTCGTAGATCACGAAGCCCTTGTCGATGGCGCTGACGCCGGGTGCTGTTCCCGATGCGCCGGGATAGAGCGTCTGGCCGCGGTTGGCGGCGTGGGTCACCCTGCCCTGCACCGTCAGCGTGAACCACAGCTGGCCGGGCGACGTCGGCATCACCGCGAGCGGGCGAGCGCCCGTCGTCGGCTCGGCGACCACCGCGGCGTCGGCCCGGTAGCCGCGCTCCACCGTCGCGCTCACGCCGATGTCGTTGTTCATGCACTCCTCGCCGACCACCGCCTCGAGGATGAGATCGCCCCGCAACCTCACGCCGCTGCGCTTGAGCGCCCGCGCGGCGAACGCCTGGGCCAGCACCCCCGCCTTCATGTCCGTCGAACCTCGCCCCCAGATACGCTCGCCGTCGAGCTCTCCGCCGAACGGGTCGTGGCGCCAGTTCTCGATCCTGCCTGGCGGAACCACGTCGACGTGACCGTTGTAGATCAAAGATCGGCCGCCGCCGGATCCCCGGATCACACCGACCGCGTTCTCCCGCCCGGGCTCGAGCCCAAACACGTCGACCTCGGCTCCAAGCTCCCGGTAGATCTCGGCAACGAACTGCGAGACCCTGCCCTCTCCGCCGACCACCTCCTCGTACACCTGACCGGGGTAACGCGGGTTGACGCTCGGGATCCGAACCGCCTCGGAGATCGCGTGGATGAGCTCCTCGCGGCCGGCCTCCACCTCGTCCAGGACCCGGGAGGCGAGCCCGAGGTCAGTGGCGGCATCGTGCGAGGTCGTCATCGGGCTAGAGGAGGAGCTTGAGTGGCGACTCGAGCAGGGCCCTGACCTCGGCCAGGAACTGCGCGGCGTCGGCGCCGTACAGGATCCGATGATCCGCGCTCAGTGTCAATGTCATCAGCTTGCGCTCGACGATCTCGCCCGCGTCGCGCGCGAGCACATCCCGGATCGCCCCCACGCCGAGAATCGCCACCTGAGGCGGGTTGATCACCGGCCGGATCGAGGTCATCCCGAACATGCCGAGGTTGGACACGGTGAATGTGCCACCGGCGAGCTCTGGCGGCGCGATCCTACCCTCGCGCGCCCGCAGCGCCAGCGCCCGCGTCTCCGCCGCGATCAGGCCCAGCGGCTTCACGTCTGCGTCCTGGACGACGGGCACGATCAGCGCGTCTTCCGCGGCCACCGCGACTCCGACATTGATCCGCCGGTGCAGCCTGAAGCCGCCATCCACGTACGAGGCGTTCACCCGCGGGTGGTGGCGCAGAGCGATCGCGCACGCCTTGACGATGAAGTCGTTGAGCGAGGGGATCGCGTCGTCTGGCTCGAGCTGCTTCAGCTGCGCCCGCATGGCCAGGCTGTGATCCATGACGACGTCCGTCGCCACCTCGAAATCGGGAATCGTCGCCTTCGCCTCCGCCATCCGGCGGGCGATCAGTCGCTGCACGCGAGTCGGCTCCTGAACCTCGAAGTCGGCCGCGCCACCGGGTGATGGCGGCGCCGCGCTCGCCGGGCCGCTAGCCGCCGCGCTCGCCGGGACGCTGGCCGCCGGGCTCGCTACCGGCTGTGGGCGGCCGGCGTCTCCCGCCGCGGCGAGCACATCGGCGCGCGTGATCCGTCCGCGCGGGCCGCTGCCGCTGAGCTGGTCGAGGTCGAGCCCGCGCTCGCGGGCGATCCGCCTCGCCAGCGGCGTGGCTGGCGCACCCATGGCGGGTACCGCAGCAGGAGCGTGGCCGTTGCCGGTCGCGGGTGCCGCGGGCGCCGCGGGTGCCTGATCATCGGTGGCTGGCGGCGGAGTCGGCACATCACCCGCCGCGGCCGTGGACCGCGCCGGCGTATCGGCGGACCCGCCGACCCGCGCGATCACTTCGCCGACGGGAATCGTTGTGCCCTCGCCTGCCACGATCTGCAGCGTTCCCGAGGTTTCGGCCGTGTGGGTCACGGTGGCCTTATCGGTCTCGATCTCGACCAGCTCGTCGTCCGCCGCCACGGTCTCGCCATCGGCCCTGAGCCAGCGCAGGATGGTTCCCTCCTCCATCGCGTCGGAGAGCTTCGGCATCGTGATGTCGGTCATGCGGTTTGCTCCACGAGATCGAGCGCGGCACCAACGATCGTGTCGGTGTCGATACCGAAGTGGCGATACAGATCGTCGACGTCGCCGGATTGGCCGAAGTCGCTGACACCGAGACAGGTGATCGCGACCCGGCGCACCGCAGACAGGAAGCTCAGCGTGTGGGGGTGCCCGTCAAGCACCGTCACCAGCGGCGCGGCACGGTCGGCCGGGAACAGCTGATCGAGGATCGCGTCGTCGGCCGCCGCGAGGCCTCGGCGTGCCTGCAGGGCGCGGAAGAGCAGATCCGGTGAGGTGAGGCAGATCGCATCCGTGGCCAGACCCCCCTCCTCCAGCTCCTCCGCCGCGGCCAGCGCTTCCGGAACCACCGCGCCGACGGCCACGATCGTGACAGCCGGCCGCGAGGCGGCCCGGCGCATTGCGTAGCCACCGGCCAGCGCCAGCTGCCGACGGCGCTCACGCTCCTGCGGATCCTGTGGCACCGCGGCCAGCGTCTGATCAATCGGCCGCGTCGTGAGCCGGAAGTAGGCCGAGCTCCCGTCGGGCTCGCCGAGGCGCGAGAGCGCGTCGAGCAGGGTCCACTCGAGGTCCTGGCCAAACGCCGGCTCCCACGCCACGCAGCGCGGCTGCTCGATCCCCACCGACGGCGTGATGATCGACTGGTGGGCGCCACCCTCGGGCGCCAGCGTCACGCCCGAAGGGGTACCGACGAGGATCGACTGGGCGCCCGCGTACAGCCCGAACGACCACGGCTCCAGGGCGCGGTTGACGAATGGGTCATAAAGCGTCCCGATCGGCAGGAGCGGCTGGCCATCACGGGACCAGGTCAGCCCGAGCTCGGCCAGCAGACCGACCAGGTTGCCCTCGGCGATCCCCAGCTCGACGTGCTGGCCATGCTCGGAGCCTCGCCAGCGCACCAGCGTCTCCGGGTCGTCGGCGAACCAGTCGATCCGGTCCCCCAGTTGCCAGACCCCGACGCGGTTGATCCAGCCACCGAGGTTGGTCGAGGAGGCGACGTCCGGGCTCACCGTCACCACGTGGCGGGCCAGCTCCGGTGCCTCGTGCGCCAGATCGACGAAGAACCGCCCGAACGCCTGCTGGGTCGACTCGCGCCCCGTATGGTTGCGCCCCACGTCGCGGGGAACATCGGGCGCGGGCGCCAGCCGAGGCGGCTCGCGCTGAAGGCGGCGCGCCGTCGTCTCGCACAGCTCGCGCGCGGCGCTCCCCGGCGCGAACTCAGCCCACGGGTCCGCCGGGTCGGCGCCAACCTCCTCGGCCAGCCGCTCCCACTGCTCGACCGTCAGTAGCGCCGAGTGGTTGCCCGGATGGCCTTCGGTGGCCAGCCGCCAGGCCTTGATCGTGTAGGCGAAGATCACCGACGGCCGGTCTGAGACGCGGTCGGCCTCGCGTAACGCCGACACCAGCTTGGAGAGATCGTGTCCACCCAGATCCCGGATCGCCCGCAGCAGCTCGTCATCGTCGAGCTCGGCCACCAGGCCGGCCAGCGCAGCCGCACCGCGACCCTCGCCGGGCAACCGTTCACGCAGCTCTCCCGCGTCGGCCCGCAGCAGCCGCTGGTACTCCTCGTTGGGCATCCGGTCGATGCGCCGCCGCAGCGCGTGGCCACCGTCGCGCTCGAACAGTTCGTCCAGCCACCGGCCGTACTTGACGTTCACCGTGTGCCACCCGGCGGCCCCGAACATCGCGATCAGCCGGTTGGCGGCGATCTCGGGCACGATCCGGTCCAGCGACTGCCGGTTGAGGTCGACGATCCACAGGACCTCGCCGAGTCGCGTGCTCACCGGGTCGACGATCGCCTCCCAGCATGCGCCCTCGTCGAGCTCGGCGTCGCCCAGCAGCGCGATCTGGCGACCGCCCTGTGGCACCTCGAAGTGACCGGCGACGTAGCGGTGGGCGATCGCGCTCCAGATCGTCGCGGTCGCCCCGATGCCGACGGAGCCGGTTGAGAAGTCGGCCGGCACCGGATCCTTCAGACGGCTGGGATAGCTCTGCAGGCCGCCGAGCTCGCGCAGGGTGGTGAGGTAGCGCCGGTCGAGCATCCCCAGCAGGTACTCGATCGCGTGCAGCACCGGCGAGGCGTGCGGCTTGACCGAGACGCGATCCTGAGGCCGGAGATAGTCAAACCACAGCGCGGTCATCAGTGAAACCATCGAAGCCGAGGACGCCTGGTGTCCGCCGACCTTGACGCCCGAGGGAGTCTGTCGCACCCGGTTGGCGTGATGGATGATCGAGGTGGCCAGCCACAGGACGCGATCCTGCACCTGCTCGAGCGTGTCGAGTCCGACCTGCTCGCGGTCGGTCAGCGTCATCGACGGGGCTCCCAGCGTTGATCCTCGATCATCGGCGGAATTCTCACCTTTGGACGGGGAACGATCCAGTCGGTTTGCCGTTCCCGGCCGCCAATCCGAGCGATTTTTGCGCAAGGTCGCCAGTTGACGTTAATCTCGTGAATCGATGCCCCGGCAGACCATCGACCAGACCGACGAGACGATCCTCGAGCTGCTGACCGACGATGGGCGCCGGTCGGCCAGCGAGGTCGGCCGGCTCGTCGGGCTCTCCCCGGCCTCGGCCAAGCGGCGGATCGAGCGCTTGGAGAAGCTCGGCTACATCCGCGGCTACACGGCGATCCTCGACCACGGGCTGCTCGGCGGCCAGCTCGAGGCGTTCTCAGAGCTGCGCTTCGCGCCCGGGACCCAGGTCGATGAGATCGACGCCGCGGTGGCCGACCTGCCCGAGCTCGTGGAGTCGTTCACGCTCGCCGGCGACCCGGACGCCCTGATCCGTGTGCGCGTCAAGGACGTCGAGCACCTCAAGCGCGTGCTCGATCGGGTCCGCCGCGGCCACCGCGGCGGGGCCAAGATCATCGGCACCAAGACGCTGATCGTGCTGGGCAGCCGCAGCGGATCCGCGGGCGCGCGGAGCTGAGAGCTCAGGTCTTCTTGCCCGGATTCATCAGGTTCTTGGGGTCGAACAGGCGCTTCAGACTCCGGTGCAGCTCGAGCGCGGGCTGATCCCATTGCAGCGCGAGGCGGCCGCGCTTCAGCCAGCCGACGCCGTGCTCGCCTGAGATCGCTCCGCCCAGGCTGACCGCCAGCTCATGAAGCAGCCTGCCCCCCTCCTGGGCCCGCTCCAGCGCGGCCGGATCGCGGGGATCGATCAGGAACGTCGAGTGCAGGTTTCCATCCCCGGCGTGACCCCAGCTGCAGGCCGGTAGCCCCACCTGCTCGCCGATCGCGAGCGTCCCCTCGATCGCCTCGCGCAGACGGTCGACCGGCACCGCGATGTCCTCGCTGACCTTGCCGCCGCGCTGGGCCGCGACCGCCACCGCCACGCCCTCGCGCCAGCGCCACAACCCGGCGATCTGCTCACGCTCGCTGGGCATCCAGCACTCGAGCGACCCCGGCTCCAGCGCCTCCCGGAGCTCCTGTCTGATCCTTGTCGCCTCCTCCACCCCGCCGTCCGCCTCGGCGATCACGAGGAACCGGGCGTCGCCCGGCAGGGCGATCGGGAAGGCGCCCCTCGAGGCGTCGACCGCCGCACCCTCCAGAAACTCGATCGCCGCAGCAACGACCCCGGCGGCGAGGATCGATGCGACCGCCTCGCACCCGGGCCCGGGGGCGCCATAGGCGGCGATGATCGGCAGCCGGGTCTCCGGGGCCGGGATCAGCCGGAGCCACGCCGCGGTGATGATTCCGAGCGTCCCCTCGGACCCGACCAGCAGACTCTTGAGGTCATATCCGGCCACGTCCTTGCGAACCGGTCCGCCGACCGCGATCAGCTCGCCAGGTGGGATCACCGCCTCGATGCCGGTCACCCACGCGCCGGTCGCCCCGTACTTGAACGCGTGCGGTCCGCCGGCGTTGGTGGCGATGTTGCCGCCCAGCTGCGACTGCTCCGATGCTCCCGGATCGGGAGGGAAGTAGAGGCCGTTCTCCCGCGCCAGCCGGTGGATCGTCGCAGTCGTCAGGCCTGCCTCGGCGTGCATCCGCCAGAGCGTGGGATCGATCGCCCGGACTCGCTTCAGCCTCGAGAGGTCGACCACCAACCCACCGTCAACCGGCACCGCGCCGCCGGCAAATCCGGTGCCGCCGCCGCGCGGCACGAGCGGCAGCTCGTGCTCGTAGGCCCACGCCACGAGCCGGCGGACCTGCTCGGCGCTGTCGGGCGCGACCGCAAGGTTCGGCACGTGCCTCAAGCCCTCGTACTCGCTGGCGTCGCTGCCGTAGCGCGAAAGCGACTCCTGAAGCACTGCCTGCTCACCGAGCAACCGGCTGAGGTCGGCGGTGAGCGAGCTTGCCATCGTCGCCGATCTTATGCCTGAGTCCTCGTGTAGGTTGATCCACGATGCCGGGCGCGCTCGAACGGTTACGCATCGTTGACTTCTCGCGCGTGCTGGCGGGGCCATTCGCGACGATGGTTCTCGGTGACCTCGGGGCGGAGGTGATCAAGGTCGAACGTCCCGGAGCCGGCGATGAAACCCGCTCGTGGGGTCCGCCCTTCGATCAGCACGGGCAGGCGACCTACTTCATGTCGCTCAACCGCAATAAGCGGAGCCTGGCGCTCGATCTGAGCGATCCGGCCGGCCGGGCTCGAGCGCTCGAATTGGC
>DAIQND010000012.1:0-13025 GCA_036788555.1 Solirubrobacteraceae bacterium
GAAAAACGTGACGCATAGTCCCGTTTTTCGGCCAGGCCTCCCCGGCGACGCGGTCTCGATTCGCGCGCACCGGCGGGCGGGATCGTCGGTGCGGGATGATCCCAGCCATGGATGTGCTGGCCCCGTTCGCCGCCACCGTGATCGCAGTCGCCCGCGCGCCCCGGGAGGCCGTGGCGCCCGGCGACGCGCTGGTCGTGCTCGAGGCGATGAAGATGGAGCACGAGGTGCTCGCCGAGCGCGGCGGCATCGTCCAGCGCGTCGAGGTGGCGGTCGGCGAGACGGTCGAGGCCGGGCAGGTGCTGGCGGTGGTCGAACCGGCGGTCATCGCCAACGGGCAGGCGCCCGCGCAACCCACCCCGGACGACGGCCCGCGCGAGGACCTCCAGGCGGTGCTGGACCGCCACGCGCTCACCGCCGACAGCGCCCGGCCGGACGCCGTGGCCCGCCGCCACCGGAGCGGCCGGCGCACGGCGCGCGAGAACCTCGCCGACCTGATCGACCCGGGCACGTTTGTCGAGTACGGCCCGCTGATCTTCGCCGCCCAGGAGCAGCGCCGGGACAAGCACGAGCTGATCCGCCGCACGCCGGCCGACGGCCTGATCGCCGGCGTGGGCGAGATCGACGGCCACGCCGCGCTCGCCATGTCCTACGACTACACGGTCCTGGCCGGGACCCAGGGGATGCGCAACCACCTCAAGAAGGACCGGCTGTTCGAGATCGCCGAGCGCCGGCGCCTGCCGGTCGTGCTGTTCGCCGAGGGCGGGGGCGGCCGGCCCGGCGACGTCGACTGGCCCCACGTGGCGGGGCTGGACTGCCGCGCCTTTGCGCTGTTCGCCCGGCTCAGCGGCCTCGTGCCCACGGTCGGGATCGCCTCCGGCTACTGCTTCGCCGGCAACGCGGCGCTGCTCGGGTGCTGCGACGTCGTGATCGCCACCGAGGACTCGAGCATCGGGATGGGCGGCCCGGCGATGATCGAGGGCGGCGGCCTGGGCAGCTTCGAGCCCCAGGAGGTCGGCCCGATCGACGTGCAGTACGCGGGCGGCGTCGTCGACCTGCGGGTGCGTGAGGACGCCGAGGCGGTGCGGGCCGCGAAGCGCTACCTCTCCTACTTCCGCGGCGCCGGCGAACCGCCGGCCGGGGACCACGACCCGGAGGCCCTCCGCCACCTGATCCCGGCCAACCGCAAGCGGGTCTACGACGTGCGCGCCGTCATCGACGCGCTGCTCGACGACGTGCTCGAGCTGCGGCGCGGGTTCGGCCTCGGGATGATCACCGCCCTCGCCCGCATCGACGGAAAGCCGCTCGGGGTGATTGCCAACGATCCGAGCCACCTCGGCGGCGCGATCGATGCCCACGGCGCCGACAAGGCCGCCAGGTTCATGCAGCTGTGCGACGCCTTCGAGCTGCCGATCCTGTTCCTGTGCGACACCCCCGGCTTCATGGTCGGGCCTGCCGCCGAGCGCACCGCCACCGTCCGGCACTTCGCCCGGATGTTCCTCACCGGCGCCAACCTCGGCGTCCCGATCGGGACCATCGTGCTGCGCAAGGGCTACGGCCTCGGCGCCCAGGCGATGGCCGGGGGCGGGTTCAAGGCCGGGCTGTTCTGCGTCGGGTGGCCCACCTCGGAGTTCGGCGGCATGGGTCTGGAGGGCGCGGTGCGCCTGGGGATGCGCCGCGAGCTCGAGGCGATCGAGGATCCCGCCGAGCGTGAGCGGACGTTCCAGGCGATGGTGGCCGCGGCCTACGAGCGGGGCGGTGCGATCAACATGGCCGCCTACGGGGAGATCGACGACGTGATAGATCCCGCCGACAGCCGCCGATGGATCGGCCAGCTGTTCTCAGAGCACTCCGGCGAGTGGTGGACGCGGCCGGGCAAGCGGCGTCCGGCAGTGGACGCCTGGTAGGCCTCAGTCGCACTCCTCACACGCCCCGCGCAGCACCACGTCGTGGTGCTCGACGCGCATCCCCAGCCGTTTGGAGACACGATCGATCGCTCGCTCGAGCACCGGATCGTCGAACGCCACCAGGCGCCCGCAGCGATCGCACACCAGATGGTGGTGGTGCTCGCCCGCGGGATCGAGGAGCTCGTAGCGGGCGGTGCCGTCGCCAAGGTCGAGCCGGTTGATCAGCTCGTGGTCGTAGAGGAGCTCGAGCGCCCGGTAGATGCTCGCGCGTCCCACGGCCCGCTCCGCCCGGGTGCCCGATCTGAGCGCGTCCTCGATCTCCTGCGCGCTGAGGGCACACTGCTGCTGCGAGAGAAGCTCGATCAGCCGCTCCCGGGCGGCGCCGCGGTGATGCCCTGAATGCTGCAGCACCTTCCGCGCATGATCGGCCCACTGCTCTCCGGTTCCGCTCGGCACGGTTCCAAGCATAACCACGGCTCCTCCAGGATGAGATTGAGAATAATTCTCAGTCTATGGTATGTTCAGCGGGATGCTCAAGCGACTCGCCAGCGCGTTGCTGCCCGGCGGGCTCGCGCTCGCCCTCCTGGTATCCGGGTGCGCCGCACGCGCCGGCGCCGCTGCCCAACCCGGCAAGGTCAGCGCGGTCGGCGCCGAGAACCAGTACGCCGACGTGATCTCGCAGATCGGCGGCAGGTACGTGACCGTCAGCGCGATCGAGCGCAACCCGAACACCGACCCGCACGCCTACGAGGCCAGCCCGAGCGTCGCGCAGGAGGTGGGCTCGGCTCAGCTGGTCGTGCAGAACGGGCTCGGCTACGACACCTACATGAACAAGATCGAGTCGGCCTCGCCCAGCAGCACCCGGAGGGTGATCGACGTCCAGAAGCTGCTGGGCCTTCCCGATTCCACGCCCAACCCCCACCTCTGGTACGCCCCGGAAACGATGCCGGCCCTCGCCCGCGCGCTGGTGCGCGACCTGTCCGCGCTCCAGCCCGAGCACGCCGCGTACTTCGCCGCCAACGGGCGCCGCTTCGACGCGGCTCTGAACCCGTGGTACCAGGCGCTGAAGCAGTTCGCGGCGCGGTATCCCGGTACGCCGGTGGCGGTCACCGAGCCGGTCGGCAACTACCTGCTCCAAGCCGCCGGCGCACGGATCATGACCCCGTTCAGCCTGCAGGCCGACATCATGAACGGCGTCGATCCCGCTCCGCAGAACGTGTCATTGCAGGACACGCTGCTCACCCGGCACCGGGTCAGGGCGCTGCTCTACAACCAGCAGGTGACCGACTCGGTCACCGAGACCTTCCTCGCCATTGCCAAGCGCAACCGGATCCCGGTGATCGGCGTGTACGAGACGATGCCCGACCCCGGCTACAGCTACCAGTCGTGGATGCTGGCCGAGGTACGGGCGCTCCAACGCGCCGTGGCCGAGGGAAGCTCGACCCAGCGGCTGAGATGATCCGGGCAGCCACCGGTGCGCCGGCGGATGCGCTCGCCGTCGAGGGCCTCACCGTCCGGATCGCCGGACGAACCGTGCTGGACGACGTCAGCTTCGCCGTCGAGCAGGGCGAGTTCACCGGGCTGATCGGCGCCAACGGCGCGGGCAAGACGACGCTGTTCCGGGTGATCCTCGGGCTCCAGCCCGGGAGCCGGGGGCGGGTCCGGATCGCCGGTGAGCGCGGCGGCGTGGGGTACGTGCCGCAGAAGTTCCTGCTCGATCCGGACCTCCCGCTGCGCGGCCGTGACCTGGTCGGGCTTGGGCTGGACGGCGACCGGCTGGGGCTGCCACTGCGCTCGCGCGCCAAGCGCCGGCGGGTGCAGGAGATGCTCGACGCGGTGGACGCGCATGGATTTGCCGACCGTCGCGTCGGCCAGCTTTCAGGCGGCGAGCAGCAGCGGATCCTGATCGCCCACGCGCTGATAAGCCGGCCCAGGCTGCTGCTGCTCGACGAGCCGCTGGCCAACCTCGACCTGCGCAGCGCGCACGAGGTGGTCGGGCTGCTCGCGCGTATCGCCGCAGAGCAGCAGATCGCCGTCCTGATCTCGGCCCACGAGATGAACCCGCTGCTCCCCGTGATCGACAGGATCGTCTACCTGGCCGAAGGCCGCGCGGCCAGCGGCAGCGTCGAGGAGGTGGTGCGCTCAGACGTGCTCAGCCGGCTCTACGGTCACCACGTGGACGTCCTGCGCGTGCACGGCCGGGTGATCGTGGTGGCGGGCACCGGCCACGACGAACACGCCGCGGACGAGCCGCCGGGCGGGACCGCCGTGGAGATCGTCTAGCGCATGCACGCCATCTTCGAGACCGGCTTCTTCTCGAGCTCCCCCGTCCACCTGGCGCTGGCTGTCGGCGGCCTGGTGGCGCTCGTAGCCGGGAGCGTCGGCGTGTTCACGGTGATCCGCGGCCAGGCGTTTGCCGGCGAGGCGCTCGGCGACATCGGCGCCGCCGGCGGCTCGAGCGCGTACCTCGCCGGGGTGACGCCGCTGTGGGGATTCGTCGCGATGGCGCTCGGCGCCGCCGGGGTGATGGAGCTGATCGGGATCCAGCGGGCACGCGGACGTGACCTGGCCACGGGGATCGTGCTTGGCGTCGGGTTCGGCCTGGCCGCGCTGTTGCTCTACCTCGATAGCACCTACACCAACACGACCGGGGCGACGGTGACGGTGCTGTTCGGCTCGATCTTCACGCTCTCGAGCTCGATCCTCCCGCTGGTGATCGCGCTGAGCGTGCTCGCGCTGGCGATCGTGCTGGCGCTCTACCGCCCGCTGCTGCTGGCCTCGGTGAGCAGCGAGCTGGCGGCCGCCCGCGGGCTGCCGGTGCGGCTGCTCGGCGGGCTGTACCTGACGGCGATGGCGCTCGCGGTGGCGCTCTCGGCGGTGACGATCGGCGCGATTCTCTCGACCGCGCTGCTCGTCGGCCCAGCGGCGATCGCGCTGCAGATCACCACGCGCCCGCTGCAAGCGACGCTCGCCGCGGCCGCGGTCAGTGTGGCTGTGCTGTGGCTGGGAATCCTGCTCGCCTACGACAGCTACCACTGGCCGCACCCAGGCTGGCCGGTCAGCTTCTTCGTGGTCACGCTGGTCCTGATCGGCTACCTCCTCGCGCGCCGGCGGCCCCGCTGATGTTCTCGGGCTTCATGGTCAACGCCTGGATCATCGCCACGGCCGTGGCGGTGGTGGGCGGCGCGGTGGGGTTCTTTGTCGTCCTGCGCGGGTCCGCGTTCGTCGCCCACGCCGTCCCCAACGGGTCGTTCGCGGGCGCTGCCGCGGCCGCGTTTCTCGGCGTCAATTCGCTGATCGGCCTCGGCGTCTTCTCGCTGGCCGGCGCGCTGGGCATCGGATTCCTGGGCCGGCGCGGCCGCCACGACGTGGCCACGGCGCTCACGCTCGTATTCATGCTCGGTCTCGGGGCGCTGTTTCTCGGCTTCAGCGCCCAGTACGCGCCCGAGCTCTACTCGCTGCTGTTCGGCGAGGTGCTGGGGATCAGCAGCACCGAGCTCGCGCCCACGATCGGCCTGGCGGCCGCCACCCTGGGCGCACTCGCGCTGGTCTACCGGCCGCTGCTGCTCTCCTCGGTGCTCCCCGAGGCCGGAGAAGCGCGCGGCGTCGGCGCGTTCGGGGTCGAGGTCGCGTTCCTCGTCGTGGTCGCCCTGGCCACGACGATGACCGTCCCGGTGGTGGGGACGACGTTGATCTTCAGCCTGATGATCGGCCCGCCGGCGGCAGCGCGCGCGGTCAGCTCTCGCCCGGGCGCGGCGATCGCGCTTTCGGTGGCGATCGCGCTCGCGGTCGTGTGGCTGGCGATCGCGCTCTCCTACCAGACCGATTGGCCGGTGGGGTTCTTCGTCGGGGTCGGGAGCGCGGCTGCCTACGCGTGCGGGCGGCTGTGGGGGTTCCAGGCCACCCGTCGGCGGGTGCTCAGGTGGCCCGCAGCGCTTCCGTCGGGCTGAGGCGGGCGGCCTTGGCCGCCGGGTACAGCCCGGCGATTGCCCCAATCACCAGCCCGGCGGCGGGCGCCGCGACCAGCGCGTAGAGCGGCACCACCCACGGCTGGTCCTGCGCGAGCGCGTAGATCAGCGTCGCGATGGCGCCCAGCGCGAGGCCGGTGACGCCGCCCAGCGCCGCCAACACCGCCGACTCGGCCAGGAACTGCGAGCTGATGTGACGCCGCGTGGCGCCGAGCGCGCGGCGCAGGCCGATCTCGCCGCGACGCTCGAGCACCGAGATGACCATGATGTTGGCGATCCCGATCGCGCCGACGATCAGCGCCACCGCGCCGAGCCCGAGCAGCAGCGTGGTGAACTGGCCCTTGGCCGCCGCGCGCGCCTCCAGCACGTCGGACGGGCGGCTGACCTGCACCCCGTCGGGATTCTGCGGGTCGCTGGTCGCCGCCAGCAGGTTGGAGACCTGCGTGACCTGGTTGACGCTGGCTCGCACGTAGATCTCCGACGGGTTCGGTTGCAGCCCGAACACCCGCTCGGCCACCGGCAGCCCGATGAACGCGTCGGCGTCGAGTGTCGGGTCAAGCACCGCCGGCTTGAGGATCCCGACCACGGTGAACCAAGTCCCTGCGATGAACAGCTGGATGTGACCGCCGGCGGTCGGGATCTGAAGCGTCGAGGCAGCCTGCGCCCCGAGCACGACGGTCGGGAAGTTCTCGTTGCTGGCGTTCAGGAACTGCCCGGAGGCGACCTGGTCAGACAGCGCCGAGGGAAGCCGTGGGTCCGCCGCGTCGACGCCGATCCCGCCGGTCTCCGTCGAGGGAACGTAGGGCGTTCTCAGGATGGTCGCGCCGGGCACCTGGTAGACGGCAGCTGCGCCGGTGACCGCCGGCATGTGCCTGATCATCGCAACCGCGGTGTCGGGCAGAACCTCGTTCTGGCCCAGGAAGGTCTGCCCCGGGGTCACGGTCAGCAGGTTGGTGCCGAGGCTGTCGATCAGCGCCAGCAGGTTGGCCTGGCTCGAGGCCGACACGCCGACCACGGCCACCATCGCGCCGATCCCGATGGCGATCCCCAGCGCCGAAAGCGACGCCCGCAGCTTGCGCGTGCGCAGCCCCTGGAGCGCCACCAGCAGGAGCTCGCGGGCCACCACCCGGGAGGCGCGGTCGGGCGAGCGGGCGGGTCGCGGCCCGCGCCGCCCGCCGACCCGCAGCGACGCCACGCTCATATGGCGCCGTCCGCCACGATCTCGCCGTCTCGCATCTGCAGCCGGCGAGGGAACGAGGCGGCGATCTGCTGGTCATGGGTGATCAGCACCAGCGTCGCGCCGTCGCCGGCCAGCTCGTGCAAAAGGGCCAGCACCTCGCCTCCGGAGCGCGTGTCGAGGTTCCCCGTCGGCTCGTCGGCCAGGATGATCAGCGGCCGCTTGGCGATCGCCCGGGCGATCGCCACCCGCTGCCGCTCCCCGCCCGACAGCTGCGGCGGGCGGTGGTCCAGGCGCTGCCCGAGCCCCACCCGCTCGAGCGCGACGCGCGCGGCCTCGCGCCGCGCGCCCGCCGGCGCGCCGGTGTAGCGCATCCCGGTGGCGACGTTCTCCACCGCGTTCAGCGTGTCCTGAAGGTGGAAGCCCTGAAAGACGAACCCGATCCGGTGCGCCCGCAGACCGGCGAGCTCGAGATCGGAGGCGCCCACCACGTCACGACCCGCGACCTCGACCGCTCCGCCGCTCGGGCGCTCGAGCGTTCCCAGGACGGTCAGCATCGTCGTCTTGCCCGAGCCCGACGGGCCGACCACCGCCACCTGCTCGCCGGCCCCGATGCTCACGCTGACGTGACGGAGCGCGTGGACGCCGCCGGGATACTCCTTGGAGACGTCGCGCAGCGCCAGCGCGGTGCCCTCGCGCGCGATCATCCCTGCGAGTCGGTTACCTGAAGGCCGGGGTAGATGTCGCCTCCGGACACCTGCACGTACCCCGCGGCGAACAGCCCCGGCGCTACCGGGAGCAGCCGGTGCGGCGGCGCCGCCTCCTGCACCGCGTAGCCGCCGCCCTGCGTGGCCAGCAGCGCGGTCACCGGGACCGACAGCACGTTGTTCTCCACCTGCTGCTCGAAGTTGACGCTGACCGCCGCCTGGTCAAGCCCGGTCGCCGGCAGGTGAGCGGGCAGAGTCACGGTGACCGGGACCGTGGCGGTGGCGCTGCTCGCGCCGCCGCTGCCAGAGCCTCCCGCAGCCGATCCGCCGCCGGCAGATGACGAGGAGCTGCTTGTCTGCGCGACCGGGCTGACGGCGCTGATCCTCCCGTCGACGATGCTGCCGTTCGGCATCTGGACGGTCACCGGCTCGCCGATCACGGCCTCGGACTGCTTGCTGGCGTCGAGGTCGACCGTCACCACCAGCTGGGTCGAGGACGTCTGCATGATCGCCTGCGCCGACGTTCCGCCACCGCCGGCGGCAGACCCGCCGCCGCTCCCCCCGGCGCCGCTTCCGGCTCCGCCGGCTGCCCCGGCGCTCGCCGCTCGCGCAGACGGGCCGCTCGCACTCGTCCGCGCCGGAGTCTTCGCCGCCGAAGCGCGGGACCCCGCCGCCGGCTGCGTCTTCGCCGCGCGGAGCTCCTGGGTCTCGGCCTTGAGCAGCGCGGTCAGCGCTTTGAGCTCGGCGAGCGTGGCGGCGGAGGAGGTGGTGCCGATGCTCCGGCGGGCGGGCGGGCGGTTGGAGCTCGTTGTCGTCTTGGTCAGGCTCACGAACTCGGGCTGAGCGGCGACGCTAGTGCTGGCGCCGGTTGCCGTGCCTGCGGCGGCCGTGGCGCCGGCGCCCCCCGAGCCGCCGCTCGACCCGAGGACGGCATTGACCGCGGTGACGCGCTGGGCGCCGGGCAGGAACACCACCTGGCCGAGCGTGATCGTCCCGGTCTCGGTCTCACCGAGCGATCCCTGCCAGCGCTCGACGGCGGCGGTGGTGGCGCTCTGCCAGGTGTCGTTGACGGCGATCGGGTCGTCGTGATCGAAGCCAAGCGCGATCAGGTCCCGGTTGAGCTCCAGGATGTCCGGACCCGCGCTGTCGGCGGCCGACAGGTCGCGGAATGCCGGCGTGCTGCCGCTGAACAGCACCACGGGCTGGTTGTCGACCTCATACAGCGTCTGTCCGGGTGCGATTACCTGGCCCACCGCGGGCAGCCAGGTCAGCGTTCCGCTCACCCGGTTGAACACCGTCTGCGGGTCGGCATAGCCGAGCGTGCCCGCCTCGGTGTCGGTCTGCACCAGGTTGCGGCGCTGCACGGTGGGCGCGCCGGCGGCGCGACGCGGCGAGCCGGCTCCCTGGCTGGATCCCGGCGCGGCGAGGGCGATGATCACGCCGATCGCCGCCGCGACGGCCGCGACCGCGCCGCCGGCCACGGCGGCGCGGCGGGAAGGGCGGCGTGCCGCCAGCCTCCGGAAGCGCTCAGGCACCGGGGTTTGCCGCCGCGCCGCCCGGACCCGCCGCGCCGCCGCCGGCTCCTGGGCGGCGCGGCAGGTCGGTCGCGCACGCCTGCACGGCGGCTTGGAAGGCTGGGCTGTTGCGCTCGCTCGAGGGGATCTGGCGGAAGATCCCGAACCCGCCGCCCGCGCCGGTGGTCGGATCGGGGATGTTGATGTTGTGCGAGCGCATGCACTGCGCGAACTTGACCAGGTCCTGCTGGAGCTGCGCCCGCTGCGCGGGGCTCAGGCTGCCGATGCCGAAGGCGCCGCGGCGGTACTTGGCGCACGCCTGGAGCGCCGGCTGGAAGTTGGGCTGGTCGCGCAGCGAGCGAAACAGCCCGCCTCCGCCGCCGCCGCCGGCAATCCCGCCGTTCGGCGAGGGATCGGGAACATTCAGCCCGTGCGAGCGCAGGCACTTGGCGAGCGCCAGCCGCGCCTGGTAGCGCGAGCCTGCCGTCGCGGTGCCGGCGGTGGCGGAGCTGCCGGCGCTGGATGTGGAGGATGAGGACCCGCAGGCTGCGACACCGAGGAGCAGCGCGCACGCCAGCGCAACGGTGGCCGCGATACGCCCGGTTCGTGGAGACAAGATCAAGACGGCTCCTGGGAGTGGATTGCTGGCGGCCGGTTCTACCGACCACGTTGTCAGCTTCGCGTAAGCGCGGAGGATTCTTTGGAAGTTCCTAACCGTCGCTCAGCCCCGGCCCCAAGCTCGACGGTGACCGACAGCCCGCCGCCCGCGCGTGGCTGCACGTCGAGCTTCCCGCCGTGGGCGCTCACCACCGAGGCGACGATCGACAGGCCCAGGCCAAATCCCCCGTGCGCGCGGGTCAGGCGTTCGAACGGCTCAGTCAGCCGCGGGGCGTCCTCGGCGTCGATGACGGGTCCGGAGTTGGCGACCGCCAGCTGGACGCGGTCGGCGACGGTTCCGGTTCTCACCTCGACGAATCCGCCCGGCTGGTTGTAGCGGATCGCGTTGTCGATCAGGTTGGCCAGCATCCGCTCCAGCAGGGCCTCCTCGCCGGAGGTCCACGCCGGCGCAAGCTTGGTGCGGAACTCGAGCTGGAGCTCCTGCGCGCGGGCGCGCAGATCGGTGATGCAGTCGCCCGCTAGCCCCGCCAGGTTCACGGGGTCAAGCGAGCCGCGCGCGGCCTCGCTGCGGGCCAGCATCAGCAGGCCCTCGATCAGCCGCTCGCAGCGGTCGATCGATTCCCTCACCGCCTCACCCATGTCGCGCAGCTCGGGCTCGCTGGCGCCGGGCTGGCCCAGCGACACGTCGATCTCCGCGCGCATGATCGCCAGCGGCGTGCGCAGCTCGTGCGACGCGTTGGCCACGAAATGCCGCTGGCTGGCGAACGCCGTGTCGAGCCGAGCCAGCATGCCGTCGAACGTGTCGGCGAGCTCTTTGAGCTCGTCGGCCGGGCCCTGGAGGGCGATCCGCTCCCCCAGGTTCTCGCCGGACACCCGCCGCGCGGTGGCGGTGATCTGCCGCAGCGGGCGCAGTGCTCGCCCGGCCAGCAGCCAGCCGGCCGCCACCGACACCGCGGTCATCGCGCCGAGCGCCGCCACGTACTCCATCAGCAGTCGGTGGAGCGCGGCGGCGCGCAGCTGCTGGCGGACCGCGGCGGCCACGCGAAACTCGGCCGACCCCGGCTGGAAGCGAAACGGACGGCCGAAGAACGGCGCCTCAAGCGGCGGGCGCAGCCCGATCCTGCCCAGCATCTGGCGGAAGTTCTGGCGGGCGTCGAGGTTGTGGCGCACGAGCAGGTATCCCAGCGTCAGCAGGATCGCTCCGGTGATCAGGAACACGATCCCGTAGAGCGCCGTCAGCCGCAGGCGGATCGTGGGCGCCGGCGGCCGCGGTCGGGGGCCCATCAGCGCCGCGGGCAGCCGGGTGAGCCGGCGCATCACGCCATCCGGTAGCCCACGCCGATCACGGTCTCGATCACCGGGGGGTCCCCCAGCTTGCGCCGGAGGGTCATGATCGTCATCCGCACGACGTTGGTGAACGGGTCGATCTGGTCGTCCCAGACCCGCTCGAGCAGCTGCTCGGCGGAGACGGTCGCGCCTTTCACCGACATCAGCGCCTCGAGCACCGAGAACTCCTTGCGCGCGAGCGAGACGGGCTCGCCGCCCCGGGTGACGAGCCGCCGTGAGGGATCGAGCTCGACGTCGGCATGGCGCAGCAGCGGTGGCTGGCTTGGCGTCGAGCGCCGAGCCAGCGCCCGGATCCGCGCCACCAGCTCGGCAAACCGGAAGGGCTTGGCCAGGTAGTCGTCGGCGCCCAGGGACAGGCCGTGGATCAGATCGTCGAGCGATCCCGCGGCGGTGAGCATCAGGATCCCGGTCTGCGGCTGCTCCTCGCGGACGATCCGGCAGAGCTGATCGCCGTGCACGCCCGGAAGATCGCGGTCGAGGACAAGCACGTCATAGCGGACGACCCGCGTCTTGACCAGCGCGTCGCCGCCGTCCGGCGCCAGGTCCACCGCCATCCCCTCGTGCCGGAGCCCGCGGGCGATCGTGTCGGCCAGCCGGCCCTCGTCCTCGGCGATCAACACGCGCACCGCCCAAGGATTACGCGCTGCGCGTAAAAGGCGCGTAAGAGTCCACGCCGCCGGGAAACCTCCACCAGTCACAACGGACCGGATTCCTGTCTCACCGGAGTGCGGGGCCCCGCGGGCCCCGCGATCTTTACACCGATCTATGTAACACCAAACGCCGTTATCGTGTACGGGGAGCATGGCCTCACAATCCAACATCGCTGAACGCGGAATGGCCTACGGGCTTCGCGCGCTGAACTGGCTCGCCGCCTCGGAGGTGCTCGACCGGCTGGGACTCCGGGAGCCGACCGAGCGATTCCTGCACGGCGCCTCGCGCAGCACCGCCCGCACCGCGGCGCGCGCCGGGCGGACCTTCGCCGCCGCGCAGAAACGCTCTGGCCCCGCGCGCCAGCCGAAGGCGCCGCGCAGCGACCTGTTCGACCTCGAGCCGACCGATGAGCAGCAGATGCTGCGGGACTCGGTGCGCGATTTTGCGCTCGCCAAGCTCCGGCCGGCCGCGGAGGCCGCCGACGCCGCCCGCGCTGCCCCTGAGGAGCTTCTCGCTCAGGCCAACGAGCTGGGCCTGGCGATGGTCGGCGTGCCAGAGGAGCTGGGCGGCGCGGTCGAGCAGCGCTCCGCCGTCACCTCGGTGCTGATGAGCGAGGCGCTGGCGCAGGGTGACCTGGGGATCGCGGTGGCGTGTCTGGCGCCCGCGGGGGTCTCCACGGCGATCAGCCTGTGGGGCGATGGCGACCAGCAGTCGACCTACCTGCCCGAGTTCCTCTCCGACGATGTTCCCGCCGCGGCGCTCGCGCTGCTCGAGCCGCGAGCGCTGTTCGACCCGTTCGCGCTCCGGACGCAGGCCCGCCGGGCCGGCGGCGGCTACATGATCGACGGGGTCAAGTCGCTGGTCCCGCGGGCGAGTGACGGCGAGCTGTTCATCGTGGCCGCCGAGCGCGACGGCCACGGCCCGGCGCTGTTCGTCGTCGAGTCCAAGACCGCCGGCATCAGCGTCGAGCCCGAGCCGGCGATGGGGGTCCGGGCCGGCGGCACCGGGCGACTGATCTTCGAGGACGTACGGGTACCGGAGCGCGCGCTGCTGGGCGCGGGCCTCACCGCGGTCATCGGCGTCCTGTCGCTCGCGGTGTTCATGGCCAGCCTGGACCTGTTCATCGTCAACCTCGCGTT
>DAIQND010000012.1:13035-24411 GCA_036788555.1 Solirubrobacteraceae bacterium
GGGCGGCGGCGACCCGGCGGTCTACGCCGAGTGCGTGCAGCTGGCGCGGCTGGGGTGGTGCGCGGTGGCCCTCGGCGCCGGCCAGGCGGTGCTCGACTACGTGATCCCCTACGTCAACGAGCGCCGCGCGTTCGGCGAGCCGATCTCCCATCGCCAGGCTGTCGCCTTCACGGTCGCCAACATCGCGATCGAGCTCGACGGGATGCGCCTGGCCACGTATCGGGCCGCAAGCCGGGTCGATCAGAACCTCCCCTTCGCCCGCGAGGTGGCGCTGGCGCGGCGCCTGTGCGCCGAGCGCGGAATGGCGATCGGCTCCGACGGGGTCCAGCTGCTCGGCGGCCACGGCTACGTCAAGGAGCACCCCGTGGAGCGCTGGTACCGCGATCTCCGCGGCGCGGGGCTGATGGAGGGAGGTCTGCTGGTCTGATGATCAACCTCGAGACCCCCAAGAAGTTCCAGCAGCTGGTCGACCAGGCGCACATGGTCGCCGTCGAGGTGTTTCGCAAGAACTCGCGCAAGTACGACCTCGCCGAGCACGAGTACCCCAAGGAGCTCGACATGCTGGCCGCGGTGATCCAGGGCGCCAACCCCGCGGGCGCGGGCGCCGGCACGGTCGGCGGCGGGGGCAACGGCAGCTCCCGCTCCGAGGACGGCGGGAACCGCAACGGCTCCAACATGGCAACGCTGCTCGGACTCACCGAGCTCTGCTGGGGCGATGTCGGTCTGCTCCTGACGATGCCCCGACAGGGGCTGGGCCAGGCGGCGATCGCGGCGGTGGCCAACGAGGAGCAGCTGCGGCGCTTTGGCGGCAAGTGGGCGGCGATGGCGATCACCGAGCCCGAGGCGGGCTCGGACTCGGCGGCGATCCGAACCACGGCCAGGTTTGACGAGGACACCGACGAGTGGGTGCTGAACGGCGAGAAGATCTTCGTCACATCCGGCGATCGCGCCGAGCTGATCGTCGTGTGGGCGTCACTGGATCCCAGCCAGGGCCGTGCCGCGATCAAGTCGTTCGTGGTTGAGCGCAACAACCCCAACCTGAGGCTCGACCGGCTCGAGCACAAGCTCGGAATCCGCGCCTCGGACACCGCCAACTTCGTGCTCGACAACGTGCGCGTGCCCAGGGAGAACCTGCTGGGGAGCCCGGAAATCGCCCCCCGCGGCGGGTTCTCCGGCGTGATGCAGACCTTCGACAACACCCGCCCGCTGGTCGCGGGGATGGCGATCGGGGTGGCGCGCGCGTGTCTTGACCGGACCCGTGAGCTGCTGGACGAGGCGGGGATCGAGATCGATTACGAGCGCCCGCTGCACGCCCAGTCGGCCGCCGCCGCCGAGTTCATCTCGATGGAGTCGGACTGGGAGGCGGCGCGACTGCTGACCCTGCGCGCGGCGTGGATGGCCGACAACCGCAAGCCCAACTCGCTGCAGGCGTCGATGGCCAAGGCCAAGGCGGGGCGGGTCTGCACCGATATCGCTCTGCGCGCGGTGGCGCTCGCCGGCTCGATCGGCTACGGCGAGGGCGAGCTGCTCGAGAAGTGGGCCCGCGACGTCAAGATCCTCGACATCTTCGAGGGCACGCAGCAGATCCAGCTGCTGATCATCAGCCGGCTGCTGCTGGGCAAGACGAGCGCCGAGCTGAGGTAGCCGGGCGCCTACTTCACCACGGCGTGGCGCCTGCGCTCGCTGTAGACCCGCAGCGCGCGCTCGAACTCCGGCCACCACGCCGGATCCCCGCAAGGAGAACCCGAACCGCGTGGCGCTGCCCCCGGGCCTCCCCCTCCCCCGCCCGGCCCCCCGCCCTCCTCGCCATCGCCATCCTCGCCCAGCTTGGCGAGGCGATCGACGGTGAAGCACAGCAGGATCGAGTCGAGCACCAGGGCCACGAACACCGCGAGGATGACGATCGCCATCACGTGTCCGCCGTGCGCCGCGGCATCGAGCGCCACCACCCCGAGCGCCGCCACGAACAGCGCGATGCCCGCGACGATCGACCCGATGAAACCGGCGATCAGCAGTGGCCGCGGCGACATCTGAGCTCGCCTCCCTCACAACCGGACGTAGCGTTGGCGTGAACCGTAGTGCGCATCCTACGCCGCCAGGGCCGCGGCGTGGAGAGCAACGCGCGGTTCAGCCGGTGAAGCTGGGTGCCGTGCGCCGCCGCGCGATCTTCCGGTGGCGGGTGACCCGGCCGCGCCGCGAGCGGGCGGCCGCAGGCGGTGGCGGCTGCGCCGTGAACACCCCGTCGCGCAGCGCGATGATCCCGCCCAGCGTGCCGAGGTACTCGGTGCCGCCGGGGCTGATCGCGATGCCGGAGTAGTTGTTGTTGTAGCCGACGCCGTTGCCGGCCAGCACCTGGTAGACGACGCGGCCGGTCCGGAAGTCCAGAGCGGTCCAGTACCACGGCTGCGCGGTCGAGCTGTTCGTCGTGTAGGTGTAGATCAGCCCGTTGGCGAGCGAGAGCTTGGAGACGACGCTCGGCACCTGGACGCTGGTGTTCGTCCAGACCAGGCGGCAGCCGGTGCCGGCGGAGTTGATGTCGACGCGCGCAAAGCCCGGCGCGGTGCTCTGCCCCACCACCGACGCCGGTGTCTGGTAGCCGTAGTTGTTCTCGATCAGGTACGAGTTTCCGGCGGCGATCATCGCGTTCTCATCCGCGCTCTGCCCCTTCTGGAAGACGGGAACCCGGCATACCTGCCGCGGCGCCGGGACCGTCTTCGCACGGCCGTGGACGATCTTCGTCAGCGTCGGGTGGGCCGCGGTGCGGTAGATCACCACGTCGGTCGGATCCTCGTTGTCGTCGATCCCCACATACGGCCCGGACACGACCGGCGTGGTCCCGGTCCCGGCGTCGAGCTGCCCCGGCTTTGACACGCCGTTGTTCGGATAGGTGACCTGCCAGCTGATCGTCGGCGTGCCATCGCGCCCGGCGACGAACCGGTAGAGCTTCACGTTGGTCGGGATGTAGATCCCGCCATGAGTATCGGCGGCCAGGGACTTGGTGATCTCGCCGCTCGCGCCGCTGCCCAGCCGGATCACGTGCACCGCTCCGGTGCTGAGGTTCAGCGTCCCCACGACTCCGTCCTGGCGGGCGGTGAACCACAGCAGCCCGTGCGAGTCCGGGATCTGCGAGGTGATCTCCTCGTTGCTCCTGAGCCCGAGCGGGAAGTCGTGAACCAGCGTGAACCCGGGTGCGCCCGCGTTCTCCGCGATCACGTAGATGTGCTGGTTGGTCGTGCCGGTTATGACCTCGTTGCGGTTATCGAGGTAGAAGTAGCCGCCCGCCGAGAAGTCCTGGAAGATGTTGGGGTTGAGCAGGAGATCCTCCGGTGTCCGGGGCGGGAGCGCGAAGGTCGCCAGGGTGGCGAGGTTGTTCGGGTCGAACATGTACAGCGTCGGGCCCGACACGGAGATGCAGATCGCGACGACGCGCCCCTGGCTGTCGAACGTGATCGAGCCGCAGTCGCGGCCCGGAGTCAGGTAGTTGGAGAACGTCTGCGGGTCCTTGCCAAGCGGCCCGCCGTAGCGGTAGGTGTCGCTCTGCCACTCGTCATTGTGGATCTCGGAGGTGCCGTTGGGCGCCATGAACGGATTCTGCGCAACGGCCGGAATCCCGGAGATCGGGGCCGGGCTCGCAGGGCTGCCGAGGTAGGCCGGCGCGGGCGGCGGACCGTTGACACTGGGGATCGGCGGGGGCGGAGCCTGCGCTGAGGCAGGCGCGGCCCAGGCCAGCAGCGCCACGAGCGCGCCTAGGACAACCCGGCGGCCTCTCTTCTCAGTACCTCCCATGCCAGTCTCACGTCCTCCTCTGTCGTGTGCATCTGCCCGACCGCCAGCCGCAGGACGTAGCGGCCGCGCAGCACCGCGTGCGAGAGCAAGATATCCCCGCTCGCGTTAACACGCGCCAGTAGCTCGCGGTTGGACTCGTCGTCGCCGCGCAGGCGAAAGCACACGACCGAAAAGCGCCGCGGGGCGCACAGCTCCCAGTCGGGATCCTCGCCCACCCAGCGCTCGAATCGCTCGGCCAGCGCGACCCCGCCGCGGATGTGCGCGCGCAGGCCCGCGGCACCGTGGCAGCGCAGAACGGCCCACAGCTTGAGCGCGCGGAACCGGCGCCCGAGCGCGGGCCCGTACTCGCTCAGCGACAGCGCATCCTCGGCGTCGGGGGTGCGCAGGTACTCGGGGATCAGGCTGAACGCCAGCCGCAGGTCGGCCGGGCGCCGTGACCACAGCAGCGAGCAGTCCATCGGCGTGAGCATCCACTTGTGGGCATTGACCACCAGCGAGTCGGCGCGTGCGACC
This sequence comes from Solirubrobacteraceae bacterium, assembly GCA_036788555.1. Classification (GTDB taxonomy): domain Bacteria; phylum Actinomycetota; class Thermoleophilia; order Solirubrobacterales; family Solirubrobacteraceae; genus Palsa-465. The sequence goes on from DAIQND010000012.1 coordinate 17,335, forward strand.
CCCTCGAACGCCCACCGATGCTCCGGACACACCATCGCCGCGCCTGCATACGCCGCGTCGACGTGCAGCCAGCACCCCGTGGCCTCGCACGCCTCGGCCACCGCCGGCACCGGATCGACCGCGGTCGATGCGGTCGTACCGACGGTAGCCACGGCGACGGCCGCTTCGGACAGATCGCCCAGCGCCTCGGGGCGCATCCGGAGCTGATCGTCGCAGGGCACCTTCCGCAGGCGCATGCCGAGCATCCGCGCGGCCTTCTGCACCGAGGAGTGCGCCTGCTCGGAGCACACGACCAGATCCCGCCCGGTGACGGTGCGGGCGGCGATGATCGCCGCCAGCGTCGAGGTGGAGGCGCTGTCCTCGATGTGCCCGTGCCAGCCGGTGGGCAGCCCCAGCAGCTGGGCCACCCAGTCCAGCACCACCCCCTCGAGCTCGGTGGCGGCGGGCGCCGTGCGCCACAGGATCGCCACCGAGTTGAGCGTCGCCGCCAGCAGCTCGGCCAGGATCGCCGGCTCCGAGGAGCTGGTGGCGAAGTAGGCGAAGTAGCGCGGGTGCTGCCAGTGGGTCACGCCCGGGAGGAGCACCTCGTCGAGGTCGCGCAGGATGCCTGCGAACGGCTCAGGCTCCTCCGGCGGGCTGGCCGGCAGCCGAGCGCGGATCTCGCCCGGCGAGACCTGCGCCAGGACCGGCAGCTCCCGCACCCGCTCCAGATAGCCCGCCGCCCACTCGAGCGCGGCGGCGCCATCGACGCGCAGGTCGACGTCCGTCAAGCCGCCGCGGCCGCAGCCGGAAACCCGTAGCGGACGCCGACCTTCATCACCGCCTGCTCGTACGCCGGAGGGCCGGCGAACTGGAGGTTGGTGGCGGCGTAGCCGGGGTGCGCGACCATGCTCTTGAGCGTGGTCCCGGCCTGGCTCGCTTCTCGAGGTTGCGGCACGCCATCACCACCCGCGCACCCTCGCGCCAGCTCGCGCGCGACGCTCAGCCCCAGGCCGCCGTTGGCGCCGGTGACGACCGCCAGCCGAGCGTTCTGGTCAGGGATGTCCTCGGCTGTCCACCTACCCGCCATCAGCTGCCCGTTCGTCGCTTCACCGACTCGGAGTATGCCTGGGGACGGAAGCGGAGTATCGGGTCGTCTGAGAGCTCGATCCCGTCCGTCACCCGCGCCGGGTCGAACACCAGGGTGTTCTCGTCGGTGCTCTCATCGACGTCGATGATCTCGAGTCGACCCGCGGCCACGCGCTCTCGCGACTCCGGCCACCGCTGGGCCGGATCATCCACCGGGTCGCCGGGGTCGGCGATCTGAAGCTCGAGCGTGAACGCCACCGGATGGTGCTGCAGTCTCTCCCCGATCTCCTGCTGGAGATAGTCGCGCCCGCGCGCCTTCGCCTCCCGAGCACTCAGTCGTGCGACTCCCTCCTCCGGTTGCCAGGTGTAGCGCACGTAGCGCGAGCCGCCGTCCCCAGCCACCCAGCGGAACGCGTGGACGCCGTAATACGGGATCGTCGCGTAGCTCTCAGGCGGCTTTAACGCCGGCAGGTTCGCCCGCATCGCCCCGAGCAGCCCGGGGTGCCGGGCCAGGAACGCCGGGAGCCGCACGACGATTCCCGCGTCACGCTTCCCGGCGCGCACGAACTCGACGAACTCGTCGGGCGTCTGGAACGGGAACCGCGGCAGGCTCTGGCAGACGATGTCGGTGTGCGAGCCGTCCGGCGGCTCGAACTTGACCGCGAGGCCGCGGATGTCCGGCTGGTAGTCGGCCAAATTCGGGTTTCCGGCGCCGTTGGATACCCTCACGGTCGCCGCGACCGGCTGGCCCTGCATGTGCGCGGCGCGGGTGAGCCGGGTGCCCGCCGGTGTGGCGGTGAACGTGCCGCTCAGCAGCGTGCCCTTGGCGTGAAACGCGCGGCGGCGCGGATGCCGTCCGAACACCGCATTCGCCGCGTCGACCGCCTCCTGCGGGGTGACGCTCACCGCTCCGTGACCTCGAAGCGGATCCCGGCGCGCTGGAGCCGCTGCCTCAGCGCGTCGCCCATCGCCACCGCCGGCGTCACCTGTCCCGCCGTCTCCGGCAGCTCGTCGTGGGCCAGGCAGAGCGCCGCCTCCGAGAGCATCTTCGACGTCTCGCCGTAGCCGGGGTCACCGCCGGAAACCTCGCTCACCAGGCGCGAGCCATCCGCCTCGGCGAGGAAGCGGACGCGGAACCAGCCCTTCTCACGCTGCTCGGGGGACGGCCCCTCGCCGGGCGCCTTGGCCAGCTTGAGCAGCAGCTGTCGCGTCGGCGGCAGCTGGGCCAGCGCGATCACCGTTCCCGCGCCCGCGGCCAGGCCGACCGCGACCGGCAGCCGACCCGCGCGCAGGTAGTGGCTGTAGCTGAAATCCGGCCCGTAGCGCTCGAGCGCGCGTGCCGAGCGCAGCACGGTCTGCGGGTCGATGGTCGGAAGCGGAACCACCCAGCCGCCGGCGACGGGATCGGCGTGCGGACGTCCCTGGACGCCGCGCACGCGCCGGCCCCGCGGCCGCGGCTCCTTGGCCCGGCGCTCCTTGGCCACCTGCGCGCTGTGGCGCAGCCGCGCCATCGCATGGATCGCCGATTGCGCGGTTCCCCCCGAGAAGGTGCCACCGGCACTGACGAATCCCTGAAGCGCGATCGGCACCCCCTCGGGCAGCTGCTCGACCGTGAACAGCGCGCCGAGGTCGTAGGGGATCGAGTCAAACCCGCAGGAGTGCACCAGCCGCGCGCCCGTCCGCTGCGCCTCGGCGTGATGGCGCAGCCACATCAGGTCGACGAACTCCGGCTCGCCGGTCAGATCGACGTAGTCGGTGCCCGCCGCGGCGCACGCCCCAACCAGCGGCTCGCCGTAGTTGATGTACGGCCCCACGGTGCTGATCACGACGCGCGTCGCCTCGGCCAGCCGCCGGAGCGAGGCGGCATCGCCTACGTCGGCCTGCACCAGTGGCAGCTCCCTGTGACGCGGCCCCAGCTGCTCTCGCACCCGCTCGAGCTTTGCCCGGTTGCGCCCGGCGAGCGCCCAGCGCGTCTGCGACGGGGCGTTGTCGGCCAGGTACCGGGCGGTCAGCGCACCGGTGAACCCGCTGGCGCCGAACAGCACGATCTCGTGCTCGCGCTCAGGCATCGAAACCCTCGGGCGGAGAGATCTCCCGGGCGGCCTGGAGCGCCGCCTGCGGCGAGACCCCGGCCCGGGCGGCGACCCAGCAAGCGACCGGCGCCGCCACCCGCTCGGACGCATGGGCGGCCACGCCGGCCATGTCCAGCAGCGTGCTCCACTCCTGGCCGGTCGGCGCCTCGGTGCCCAGACGCTCGGCGAAGGCGTCGATCCATTCCCGTGCGTTCATCGGCGACGCGACTCTACCGCCCCTGGCATGATCCGCCCTCCGCAAGCGAACGAAAGGCTCAGACACATATGGCAGTGTTGGACGACAAGGTCGCGATCGTCACCGGCTCAGCCCGAGGGATCGGTCGCGCCACCGCGGAGCTTCTGGCCGAGCATGGCGCCAGGGTGCTGATCAACGACCTTGACGGGGACGTGGCGGAGGAGACCGCGGGCCAGATCCAGGGCGACACGCTGGTGTTCGCCGGTGACCTGACCAAGCCCGGCGTTCCCGACGAGCTCGTCGAGAAGGTGGTTGGCGAGTGGGGCAAGGTCGACATCCTGGTCAACAACGCCGGCTACACGCTCGACGCGCCGATCCACAAGATGAGCGACGAGTGGTTTCAGCGGATGCTCGACATCCACACGATCGTCCCCTTCCGGATGTGCCGCGCGGTGGCTCCGCACATGCGCGAGCCGGCCAAGAAGGAGCGCGAGGAGGGCCGCGAGGTATTCCGCAAGATCGTCAACGTCTCCTCGATCTCCGGGACGATGGGCAACGCCGGGCAGGCCAACTACTCATCCGGCAAGGCGGGCGTCGTCGGGCTCACCAAGACGCTGGCCAAGGAATGGGGCCAGTTCAAGATCAACGTCAACGCCGTCGCCTTCGGCTACATCGAGACGCGTCTGACCGCCTCCAAGGACGAGTCGAACGTGACCGAGATCGCGGGCGAGAAGGTCCAACTCGGAATCCCGGACCAGATGCGCCAGATGGCGCCGATGCTGATCCCGATCGGCCGTCCCGGCAGCCCCCAGGAGGCGGCCGGCGGCGTGTTCTTCCTCTGCTCGCCGTGGTCGAACTTCGTCCACGGCCAGGTGCTGAACATCACCGGCGGCCAGTTCAGCGGGATGACGACGTAGCTTTACCCGGGCCGCCGCCCGCGTAGGCCGCCTACAGTCCGAGCGTCCGGGCGATGATCTCGCGCTGGATCTCGCTGGTGCCGCCGTAGATCGTCGTCACCAGGGCGACGCGCGCCTGGAGCTCCATCCCGTACTCGACCGCGTATCCAGCGCCCCCCATCATCTGCACGCCCTCCAGGGCGGCCCGCTTGGCCACCTCGGTCGCCTTCAGCTTGGCGATCGAGGCCTCGCGGGGCAGCGTGACCGATGGGTTGGCGTCAGAGCGAAACGCGACGTCGTAGACCAGCAGGCGGGCCGCCTCAATCTCCGCCAGGAGGTCGGCGAGGCGGTGCTTGAGCGCCTGGAAGGAGCCGATCGCCCGGCCAAACTGCCTGCGCTCCTTGACGTAGGAGAGCGTGTCGTCGAACGCCCGCTGGGCCATGCCGAGCGCCTGCGCGGCGATGATCAGCCGCTCGTGGTTGAGGCCCGCCATCAGCTGGCGCCAGCCCTCGTCCTGCGCCCCGACCAGCCGGTCAGCCGGGACGCGGCAGTCGGTGAAGAACAGGTCGTTGACCTCGCGCCCGGCCATCGTCTCGATCCCCCGGATCTCGAGCCCCTCGACATCGGTCGGCACCGAGATCATCGAGAGCCCCTCGTGCTTGTCGCCGGCGCGGCGGGTCCGGCACACCAGCAGCACGTGATCTGACACGTGCGCGCCGGTGATCCACGTCTTCTGGCCGTTGATCACGTAGCTGCCGTCAACCCGCTCGGCGCGGCAGCTCAGCGCCCCCACGTCGGATCCCGCCTCGGGCTCGGACATCGCGATCGCCTCCGGCCGCCCCCGGGCGATCCCGCCCAGCAGCTCCTGCTTGAGCTCATCTGAGGCGAAGCGGCCCACGGCCCCCGCCGTGATCATGCTCACGCCGACGAACTGGATCGGGACCATCCCGCGGGCGGTCTCCTCGAGCATCAGGCACATGTCGACCGCGCCGCCACCGCTTCCGCCGTACTCCTCGGGGATCGAGACGCCGATCCACCCGAGCGCCGCGACCCGCTCGTAGATCTCCTGGTTGTGGGGCTCGCGGCCGTGATCGGTGAGGCGGTCACGCTGCTCGCGGGTCCCGAGCTCTCGCGCGGCGAAGTCACGGATCGACTCGACGAACGCCCGCTGCTCGTCGGTCAGGTTCCGCAGGGTCATCGCGCCGCCGGTCGGCGTCTGCACGGCCATCGACCGGCCATCGTAGCCTTCGCAGCGCCCCATGACGAGCACCGTGTTCCCCACCCCGGCCGAGGCCGACGAGATCCTGGTGGGTCCTCGATCGCTCTCCTGGCAGCGGGTCAGCGACGTCCGCCTGTACCTGGTGATGGTCTACGCGCTGCTGCTCCAGGTCGCCCATCCGACGGTCGGCGCGGGCGTCCGTGATTACTCGGACTTCGAGCGGCGGCCGTGGCACCGACTGCTGCGGACCGTCGACTACGTGACGCTGCTCGTCTACGGGGGGCCGCAGGCGCCGGCCGCGGGACGCCGGCTGCGCGAGCTCCACAAGCGCTTCACGGGGGTCCGCGAGGACGGCCGCCGCTACCACGCGCTCGAGCCGAGCGCCTACGCCTGGGTGCACGCCACCCTGATCGACACCTATGTCACCGGGCATGCCCACTTCGGCACGCCGATGACACCCGAGGAGACCGAGTGCTTCTACCGCGAGTACCGCCGCCTGGGACGGCTGATCGGGGTCCGCGAGCGTGACCTGCCGAGCACCTGGAGCGGCTTTACCCAGTACTTCGCGCACATGACGTCCAGCGAACTCACCCACACCGCATCGGTCGACCGGGTGCTGAGGGCGATCCGCCGGGTGCCGCCGCCGCCGCTGCCGGTGCCCGGGCTCCTCTGGCGGGCGTTCCGGATCCCGGCGGGCGACGCGTTGCGGCTCGGCGGCGTCGGCCCGATGAGCCCCGAGCTGCGCGCACGCCTCGGGATTCCCTGGAGCCGGCGCGACGCAGTCAAGCTTCGGACCCTCGAGCTCGCCTCGCGCAGCCTCACGCCGGTGCTGCCGGAGCGTCTGCGGATCACCGGTCCGGCGCAGCTACGCTACCGCCAGCGGGCGATAGAGCGGGGGCCGCTGGGACGCGATGATGCCGGTTAGATTGCCGTGGTGCTGCTTCGCCATGCCGACCCGGTCCTCGACGCAGACGGCTGCGCGGAGATCTACGCCCCGTTCGTGATCGACAGCCCGGTTTCGATGGAGGAGGAGGCGCCGGACGCCGGCGAGTTCACCCGCCGGATCGAGCGGACATCGGCGAGGTACCCGTGGCTGGTGGCCGACGACCGGGGGCGGGTAGCCGGCTATGCCTACGCCTCGCGGCACCACGAGCGCGTCGGCTATCGCTGGGCCGCTGACGTTGCCGTCTACGTCGCCTCCGGCCGGCGCCGGCACGGAATCGGGCGTGCGCTCTACCGCGCTCTGCTCCCGCTGCTCATCCGCCAGGGGATCCAGGTCGCGTGTGCCGGAGTCACGCTGCCCAACGAGGCGAGCGTCGCCCTGCATGAGAGCTTCGGCTTCGAGCTCGTGGGGATCTATCGCCGGATCGGGTGGAAGGCGGGCGCGTGGCGCGACGTCGGCTGGTGGCAGCTCGAGCTGGTGCCGGCCGGCACTAGCGCTCCCCCGGAGCTCGGGCCGCCGGCGAGGCTGGAGGAGCTCGGTCTGCGCTGAATTGCGGCGTGGTCGTGCGGCGCCGTGACCTTCTCGAGCTGATCAGACCGAAGCTGAGACCCGTGACAACCTTCGACGCCCAGCCATTGCCGGGCCCCGGCTGGCAGATAGGGATCTGACCGCGCCCCGCCTAC
>DAIQND010000013.1:0-24136 GCA_036788555.1 Solirubrobacteraceae bacterium
ATCCGGCTGGGGGTACTCGTGGATCGCCTGCAAGATGGGTTTGCGACGCCAGGGTGGTAGCGGCCGTTAGCTCCGGGCGCGGCGATGGAGGCGCTGTGGAAGCTGTTGTGCCCGCAAACGCCTAGCACCACGCTCACCTGGATGGACCGAGCCGGCGGGACGAGGCCTGCATCAGGATGCGACTCACGAACCTACTGCGACGAAGGCAGTCCGACCAGTGGCAAGTCGACGAAATCGCGTTCCTGCTAGGCCACCTCCCAACCCACTCCCTGTTGCCTTCCGAGAGGAAGGGCCGGTGGGGCGAGTCAGAGTTCGGCACAGTTATGCCCGGTTATGACAAGTCCTGTCATAACCTCTCATAACTTGGTATAAGTCGCCAAGCCATCGACCCGATCGCAAACCCATATACGCCGAATGCCGGCTCCCGTCCGCCTGAGTTGGCGGGCCGCGGTGCGGAGCTACGCCAGTTCGAGATCCTCGTTGGCCGACTCAAGCGCGGCTCCAGTGATCAGAGCATGGTCGTAAAGGGGCTTCGCGGCGTTGGGAAGACGGTGCTCCTGAACGCCTTCGAGAACCAGGCGGAGAGCGCAGACTTCCTTACCTACTACCACGAGCTGACCCCCGAGAGCGTGCTGGCCCGCGAGCTCGCCCGCGACGGCGAGAAGGCACTGACGCGACTCAGTTTGAGCGAACGCGTCGCAAGCGCGGTCCGCGAGGCACTCGGACACATGCGCACGATCAGACTGACCGGACCACAGGGTTTCGGCCTTGAGGTCGACCTCAGAGGCGCTGACGAGGGCGCCGTCACGAGTGACCTAACAGACCTCTTCCTTCAGCTTGGTGAGGCGGCGAAGAGCAAGGAGAGAGGCGTCGTATTCCTGCTGGACGAAGTCCAGTTCGCCGACGAGGTCCACTTCCGCGCGATGATTAGCGCGCTTCACCGCGTCACGCAGCGGAGCCTTCCGATCACCGTCGCGGCGGCCGGCCTGCCTCAGATCCCACGGCTGACAGGCGAGGCACGCTCCTATGCCGAGCGGCTGTTCACCTTTCCGACGATCGGCAATCTCGGTGATGAAGCGGCTACCGCGGCCTTGACGGAGCCTGCTCGGCAACAAGGCGTCGAGTTCACGTCCGATGCGGTCGCTAGGGCTCTTGAGTGGACGGCCGGTTACCCGTTCTTCATCCAGCAGCTCGGAAAACACGCCTGGAATGCCGCCGACCAATCACGGATCACACTCGAGGACATTGACGCCGCTATCCCCAGCGCCCAAGAGGCGCTCGACAGCAGCCTCTACGAGGTACGAGCGCAGAGGGCGACGCCCGCAGAAAGGCGGTACATGCGCGCGATGGCTGAGCTCGGCGGCGGCCCGTACCGCTCTGGCGCTGTTGCAGCAAAGCTCGGGAAGTCCTCGGCTGCGTTGTCGCAACTGCGAGACCGGCTCATCACCAAGGGCCTTATATACGCGACCGAGGACTATGGCTATATCGAGTTCAGCGTCCCGCGCTTCGACGAGTTCATGCGCCGCTACATGGGATACCGCGCGCCGCCCAAAGCGAAGAAGTAGCAAAGGCACCTTGAACTCCGCCTCGGCAAGAGCTCCGGGAAGAGCCGTAAACAAGCCATCCACCCGCATCCGACCCCCATCCACCCGCCCCTGCCGACACCGTTCACGCAGGAGATCGCCGGTTCGAATCCGGCTGGGGGTACTGCGCGGAGGCTTCAGGCGACGCCTCCTCGCCATAGATATCCCCCGCTGCGGCCCGGGATCGGAACAGTTCCTCGAGACCGGGGTCACCTATGCGCGGATCGGCGCGAGTGTTCCCCTGCTCGATGCCGGCCATTCCTGGTGAGCTGGCGGCGGGCCTCGCGCCGGGCGGGTCTCGAGCGACGGGTAGCGTTGAGGTGTGCTGAAACTGCTTTGCGAGGCGCTGATCGGGCCGCTGCTGGTCGGCGGCTCAACCCTCATCGCGCGCCGGTGGGGCGCCGCGATCGGCGGCGTGGTCAGTGGGTTTCCGGCCGTGGTGGGGCCGGTGCTTCTGATCGTCGCCGAGGCGCACGGCGCTGGCGCCGCGGCCGATGCGGCGCGCGGCACCCTGCTCGGGCTGGTGGCGCTGTCCGGGTTCATCCTCGCCTACGCGCGGTTGGCGAAGCGTGCCAGCTGGCCGGCCTCCGCTCTGGGGGCGTGGCTCGCCGCGGCCGCGCTGTCGGTGCTCCTGGCGCGGTGGGGGAAGGAGCTCGGCCTCGCCGCCGGTCTCGGCGCCGCCGCGCTCTCCCTAACCCTGTCTTACCTGCTGCCCCCGCCCACCGACCGGCGCGACGTGGCGCTGGCCGCCGGCCCCGTCCCGAGCGCGCGGCGGAGCGACCTGCTGTTGCGGATGGTGGCGACGGCTGCGCTTGTCATCGTCCTCAGCGCCGCGGTGGGGCTGGTTGGCGCGTTGGTCGGCGGCGTGCTCGCCGCCCTGCCCGTCCTCGCCTCGGTGCTGGCGGTCTGCACGCATCGCGCGCAGGGCGCACTGGCCGCGGTCGCGCTGCTGCGCGGGCTGGTGATCGGGATGGCGAGTTTCGTCGCGTTCTGCCTGGCGATCGCGCTGCTCGCGCCGGCAGCGGGGATCGCCGCGGGGTTCACCGCGGCGACGGTCGCGGCTGTCGCTGTTCAGGCGGCGACACTGCACCCGCGGATCGGCCGCGGTGCGACCACGCCACGTTCCCCGCGTGCGGTCGCCGGCCTATCCCGGCCGGCTACGTCGCCTGGGGAAGGACTGCCGTGAGGGCGTCGATGGCGCTCTCCTGGCCGCCGAGCGTGACCCCCACCGCGTCGTTGCGAATGCGGTGGTACCGGGCGGTCCAGTTGAACGCGAACTGGCAGGTCTGTGGCGTCTGACAGCGGCCGGGGACCCCGCCCGGGCCGCGAATCGCGTGGTCGACGACGGCTGTCGCCTGGGCGCGGAGGAAGGGGATCAGCGCGTGACTCCCGGTGGCCGCGGTCCAGTCCACGACCGCGTTGACGAAGATGCCCTTGAATGCCGGCAGATCGAAGCGGTAGCCGAGACGATCACAGGTGATGGGCTTGTCCTCGCAGCGTTCCTGCAGCACGCCATGGACGCTCAGGTGGCTGTACCAACTCAGCGTGTAGCGGAAGAAGTTGGTCGCGTAGGAGTAGTAGGAGGGGTTGTGGAGCGCGGTGCCGAGCCGGACCAGTGCGTCCGCCATCTCACCCTCGGTGTAGGTCATCGCACCGCCCGTCAGATGGCAGGACCGGTCCAGGCCGTCGATCACGGCTCCGGTCTTCAGGTTGACCAGGCCCCTGTCCTCGAGCCAGATCAGGGCGTTTGACGCCTCGCCCTCCCAGGTCGCCGCCTTTTGGGGGGCGTAGAAGATCCCCGGAGTTTCACGATAGCTGGCCAGCGCAGCGGCCAGCGTGATGAACTCGGCGCTGGTCACCGAATCGGGCGGCCGGTCAAGCGCCCAGGGGATCCCGCCGCAGATTCGCGGCGCCGCGTTGATGTAAGCGGCATCCCACTCAGCCACCCCCAAAAACCTGGCGGCCTCGGCGGTGTCGTGGCGAACCGTCAGCTCGTAGCGAGATGCCTCAAGCCAGGCCTGTCCCCACCACGCCGTGTCGTCCATGAACTCGTTGGCGAAGTCCCGTGGTGCCGTCGAGTCGAGCTTGTAGATGTTGCGGGCATAGACCCGGTCGAGCACGTTCTCGTATCGCGGGTCCAGGCTGTGCGTGCGCTCCGCGTAGCGGACGAGCGACAGCATGGCGAGCGCCGACTGCCACCAGTTGGCCTTCATGTGCCCTCCCCAAAGGCCGGTCTCGTACTTCCAGCCGACGATGCTGCCGTCGCCGCTCCCGAGCAGCTCGGCCACGCCCTCGCGAGCCGCGGTGGCGAAGGCCGGCGCTCCGGGAGCAAGCTTGGGAATCCGGACTCGCATGAATTCTGCCAGCGTCGTCCTGCTCGCCCGCGGGTTACCGGCGGTTCCTCGCACCGCCTCCAGCGCGATCGGGAACGCCAGCAGCACGGCCACGCAGAGCGCGAACGTGAACAGCACTCGTCGAACTCGGAAACGCATATCTGAGCGATGCTTCCCCTTGGTTGGCCTGCGACCCACGATCCGCCCGATGGCTTCGACGCGCGATCGCCCGACGGCTGTCGGTTCCGGTTACTCCGACACGATAGGTAGCAGCTCGTCCAGACCGGTGATTTCCACCACGCGCCGCACCTGATCGGTCAGGTCCGCCGCCAGGGCAAGGGTCGCGTTGTCGGCGCGCGACCACCGGAGCGCGGCGAGCAGGGCGTTCAGGCCGGTTGAATCGATGAACGTCACGCCCGACAGGTCGAGCAGCACCGATCGACCGGCGCTGATCTCGTGCCGGAGCACGGTGCCGAGCTCAGGTGAGGTCGAGAGGTCGAGCTCGCCGCGCACTTCGACGCGGACCGAGCCGTTCTCTAGTCGCGCCACCTGGATGGCGAATGGTGGTGGTGATGCTGTCAATTCCCGCGAAGCCGCAATGCAGACGGTCAACCCAGACTACCGTCCGGCGCCGGCTGCTCGTCAGACATGGTGGTTACAGAAACACCGTGGAGCGGGACGGTGTCCGCGTCGCCCAAGATACATGTGTCTGCGATTGGCCGGGCGCCGAGGTGGTCAACGCGGGGCGCGGGAAGACCATCAGAGCCCCCTGTCCCGCATCCGTGACGGGTGAGCAAGCTCCGCGCGGGAGCTCTCCACCGTGCCGTTGCGAAGGATGTCGGCGATGAGCGGGTCCGAGAGGGCGGATAGCCAGCACGTTTGCGGCCGCCGATGCGCACGCCGTATAGCGGTGACTCGGCCGCTATACCATCCGAGCCGGGGCGGTTAGCTCAGCTGGTAGAGCGCCTGCCTTACAAGCAGGAGGTCGGCGGTTCGAGCCCGTCACCGCCCACTGCGCTCACGCGGCCTTGCGCCGCGCGCGGCCGCTGCCTCGGCGGCGCTTCGCGGCCAGCAGCCGGGCGTCCGCCGCCCTGAGCAGCGCCGCCGCGTCGGTGCCGTCCTCGGGGAAGACGGCGATTCCGACGCTGGCGCGTAACGTCTCCACCCCGGTTGTCGCCTCCGCCACCGTCTCGTGGATTCGCTGGGCGAGCGGGAGGGTGTGCGGCTGGTCGGTCTCGGGAGCCAGCACGCAGAACTCATCCCCGCCGATGCGTGCCACCGTGTCCTGCGCGCGCATCGTGCGCGCCAGGGCGAACGCCACGTCGCAAAGGAGCTCGTCCCCGGCGGCGTGCCCGAAACGGTCGTTTAGCAGTTTGAAGCCATCCAGATCGAGCATCACCACGGCGAACTTCGCTCGCGCGCGCGTGTGTCGGGCGATCTCGTATTCCGCCCGTGAGAGCAACAGCCGCCGATTGGCGATGCCGGTCAGCGGATCGCTGAGCGCGACGCTGCGCAGTCTTTCGCGCTCGCGCTCGAAGCGCTCGCGCACGGCCACGAGCACGAGCACGCAGGCGACAACCACCAGCAGGCTCAGCACCGGCGACGGCAGCGCGGTGAGGCGCAGCCAACCTGCGAGGGGTAGCGCTGCGGCGGCGGTCACCGCCGCCGCGCTCAGCAGCGCCTCGGCTCGCGAAGACCCCTGGCTTGCGACCAGCAGAGCCGCGGGGAGCGAGAGCCAGAAGGCCTCGCCGCCGCCGGCGAGCACCACCGCTCCGGCGGTGAAGAGCGCAGCCGTCGCCACCCGCAGGCGGTTCACACCGCCGCGCCCGGCGTGCTCACCCGGGCCCAGCGCTCTTCTCCGCCGCTCACGCGGGGTCGAGGTGCGCCGCCGTGCATCCCGGCCCGCGGCCTTCCGATGCCGCGCCGATACTCGCAGTTCGTCCGTGCCCACGAGCGACAAACGTACGCCAGGCCCCGGACGGTGGCGGGACGCGATCCCGCAGGTTGCGTGGTTATCCGCCGTCTCCACGGGTAACAGTAGGCTTATGGCACAACAGCTGAACGTGGCAGATCTGAAGATCTCAAGCCCGGCGTTTGACGGGCACAAGTCGATTCCCGACCGGTTCACGGCAAACGGCGAGAACGTCGCCCCGCCGCTGGAGTGGTCGGGCGTGCCGGCGGGCACGAAGTCCTTCGCCGTCGTCGTCCACGACCCCGACGCGCCGCTGGTCGACGGATTCACCCACTGGGTCGCCTACGGCATCCCCGCGGATGCCACCGGGCTCCCCGAGGGCGGCGAGGGCGCGGTCAGCGGCACCAACTCGATGGGTGAGCAGGGCTATACCGGTCCGGCGCCGCCCGCCGGCCACGGTCCACACCACTATTACTTCTGGGTCTACGCGCTGGACGAGGACCTCGATCTCCCACCGGGCCTTGACCGCCGTGCGCTGCACGAACGGATCGAGGACCACGTGATCGAGCAGGCGCGGGTGATCGGGACCTACGCGAACTAGCGGCACACCGCGCGGCGCGCGCGGGACGGTCTTACGCTGCCAGCGCGTCGCGACGGCGCCGCTTGGCCTCGAACATCGCCAGGTCGGCTTGGCGCAGCAGTTCGTCGGCTGTGTCGGCATCCTCCGGGAACACCGCGCGGCCGATGCTGGCGCGGACGTCAAACCGCCGGCCGTCGATCACGAAGGGCTCGGCGAACACCTGGGTGAGCCGCTCCGCTAGCGCCTCGGCGTCTTCCGGGGAGGTCTGCGTGGTGATCAGGACCGCGAACTCATCACCGCCAAGCCGGGCCACGACGTCGCTGGCCCGAACGCTCCCCGCCAGGCGCTGCCCGAGCGAGCTCAGCAGAAGGTCGCCCGTGGCGTGGCCGAACTGGTCGTTGACCGGCTTGAACGCATCGAGGTCGAAGTAGAAGATCGTCACCAGCTCGCGCCGCTGGCGCGCCTGATGCACGGCCTTACGCAGCTGGTCGGCGAACTGGAGGCGGTTGGCCAGCCCGGTGAGCTGGTCGTGGAGCGCCTGGTGGGTGATCTCATCGACCAGACGCCCATTCAGCAGCGCGGTGGCGGCCTGCGCGGCCACGCCCGACAGGCGGTCGAGCAAATCAGGACTCGGGCGCAGACGCTCAGGCCGCTCGAGCACCGATACCGCCAGCAGCCCGAGCAGCGCATCATCGGCCGAGAGGGGGACCATGATCGCCGCGGCCTCGCCCATCTGGCGAAGCGCGTGACGCAGCGCCGCATCCTCGGTCCGAGGATCGATGAAGATCGGATCCTGCCGCGGAGAGGCCAGCAGCCGCTCCAGCGGTCCGACGCTGGTCGGCGCCCAGCTCTGCTCCGTCGCCGCAACGGGATCAGCCGGGTCAGCGGTGGTCAGCGCCCGCCGCACCAGCTCCCCGCGCGCCGGTTCCCACAGGTAGACGCCCACGCGGTCGCAGTCGACCACCAGGGGCACCGCGGCGGCCAGCCGCCGGGCGACTTCCACGCTGGTGCCGGCGCTCGCCAGCGCCCGCGCGAGCGCCAGCAGCGCGCTCGACTGGTGGTAGCGCCGGTTGGCCTCGATCAGCGCGGCCGCGCCATCGAGCGCGGTGGCGGCGTAGCGCGCATAGACCTCCAGAAGCTCCCGCTCCTGCGGGAAGAACCGCCGCTCGGTATCGAAGGCGGACACCAGCCGCCCGTAGTCGCGGCGGTTGGAGCAGACCGGCACGACCAGCCACGAGTTCGGGTGCTCGGCCGGATGCCGGCTGAGGACCTGCTCGGCGACGTCCGCCGCCTCACCCTCATCGAACCCGCGATGGTGGATGTTGAGCTCGCCGTCCTCCTCCATCCGCACCGCCAGCAGATGGCGCGGCGCTCGCACTTCCAGCGCAGCCCGGTCGGTGATCCGCGCCAGCACGTCGCCGATCTCGTCGGCCGCGATCAGGTCCGAGGCGGTGGCGAACATGCTGTGCAGCCGCTCCCGCATGCCCTCGAGTTGCTGGCGCAGCGCGGTCGCCTGCTCGTCGGAGGTCTCCTCTGGGGCCTCGCCGCTCCAGCTGACGCGATAGACGCACCGCGCGGCACCGTAGGCCGCACATTGATCGTGTTCGACCCTGGCTGGTGGCAGCCCAAAGAGGATCGTCGTGGTCGAGAGCAGACCCATCGTCCAGCTGCAATGCTCGGCCGAGCGCGGGAACCCGTCGGTCCCCTCCGCGGTCACCTCGGCATACCCGGGGCCTGCCCGCACCGCGTCGAGCCGCGCGACGGTGCTGAACTTGCTGGCGCTGGTGGCCACCTGGCGGTAGACATTCTCCGGGGAGCCGAGCGAGCGCAACAGCGCCGCGACCGGTGAGGAGCTCAGCCGGCGGGCCGCGCGTTCGCCGGTCAGGCGGGGCAACTGCGGATTGTGGGTGACGTGCATGGCCGCCCGCCATAGCGCGACAGCGTCGTCATAGGAGATCCAGTTGGTGATGTCGGACAGGTACTCGGGGCTGTGGGGGCAGCCCGCCGTCCTCAGCACCTCGGCCACCGCGTCCTCCCCCGCGCGCTCGACGACCTCCGCGAGCAGCACGGAACTCATCGAGCATGAGAAATGGTGCTCGCCGAGGGCACGACCGCGCTGGTCGTGAGGAACGGACCCGTCGCCCATGGGCGGTTAATCGGTATTCCGCTGCTCTGACTAAACCAAATGAGGTATCGGGTAGGTGCTCCTCCGGCCTCGGTACGCTCGCCGCCCATGCTGGAGATCCCCGCGCTACCCAGACTCCCAGGCTTGCCCGACCCGCTTCGGCGGGTCGGCCTGCCCGAAGACCTCGAGTCTGTGACCACACGCGGCGAGGAGCCGGAGGCGGAGGAGGCAGGGCTTCAGCGACGGGCGGTCGACGCGATCTGGAAAGGGGTGACGGACCTCTATCGCAGCGGGGTCCACCCGGCGATCCAGATCTGCGTCCGGCGCCACGGCACCGTTGTCCTGAACCGCGCCATCGGCCATGCGCGGGGGAACGGACCCGGTGAGACGGACGAGGCGCGGAAGGTTCCGGCGACTCCCGAGACGCCGTTCTTGATCTACTCGGGCTCCAAGGCGATCACCGCGTTCGTCGTCCACATACTGGTGGACCGTGGCGTGCTTGACCTGGACGCACCGGTCGCCAGCTACATACCGCAGTACAGCGCCAACGGGAAGGGCGAGATCACGCTCGGCCAGGTTCTCGCCCACCGTGCCGGCGTAGCCTCGCTGCCGCGGGAGGCGTTCGATCTGGATCGTCTCGGCGACCGCGAGTTCATCCTCGAGATGCTCCGGCGCACCAAGCCATTCGGGCGACCGGGGGAGTTCCTCGCCTATCACGCGGTGTCCGGCGGCTACATCCTGGCCGAGGTGGTGGAGCGCGCGACCGGCAGCGACATCTGCACCCTCCTGGACAGTGAGATCCGCGAGCCGCTGCGCCTACGCTGGACGAGCTTCGGGGTCAGGCCGAGCGACCTCGACGCGGTGGCCCACGACTATCTCACCGGGGCGCCGCTGCTGCCGCCGTTTTCCCGCCTCGCCTCGCGTGCGTTGGGGATCGGGGTCGAGCAGCTCGTGCAGTGGGCGCATGACCCGAGGTTCCTCACCGCCGTCATTCCCAGCGCCAACGTGGTCACCACCGCCCTCGAGCTCTCACGTGTCTATGACCTGTTCGGCCGCGGCGGTGAGCTCGACGGAGTGCGGGTCATCGATCCCGCGGGCGTGCGGCGGGCGATCACCGAGCAGTCCCGCCTCGAGCTCGACCTCACGCTGGGCTTTCCCACCCGGTTCGGCTACGGGCTGATGCTCGGGTCGCAGTGGCTCAGCCTGTTCGGGCGTGACACCCAGCACGCCTTCGGTCATCTGGGCTTCACGAACATGCTCGCCTGGGCCGACCCCGAACGGGCGCTGGCGTGCGCGGTCATGACCAACGGCAAGCCGCTGCTCTACCCGGAGCTCCCGCGCTTCTATTCACTGATGCAGCGCATCACCCTCTCCGCGCCGAAGGTCCCCGGCTGCGAGATGCGGGTCTGGGATCCGCTCACCGGCCGACCGCGCTAACCCTCAGAAGCGGCCGGCCACTCCCGAGGCGGAGATCCGCTGGTTGTCGTCCGGTGCCGCTCGGAGGATCAGCACCTCCGCCGGCACGCGCTCGAGCAGCCATCCGAGATCATCGGCCTGAAGGCCATCGTGATCGCCGTTGCCGGCCGACACGATGATCCGGTCAAAGGACTCATCGTCGAGCAGCCGGCGCAATGCGTCGCGATAGGTACGGCCCTGGGAAACCCGAGCGTCGACCGATACACCCTGTGCCTCGGCGCGCTGCTCGATCGCCTCGAGCAGCGGCATCGATGTGCTGCATTGCGCCGGGAGCGGCGAGTCGAGCGGCAGCGTCCGCGGCACGGTTGCGAGCAGCGCCGGCATCAGCGTGGCGTTCTCGGCTCGGGCGAGTCGGACCGCCGCTTCGAACGCGCGCCGGGAGATCTCCTGGCCGGCGAACGGCAGCAGGATCCGCCGCACCGGGCGCGGGGCGTCCCGCGCCACCCGGCGCCCGTGCGGCGGCAGCCAGTAGCCGACGGCGGTCCCGAGCAGCGCGGCGCCCACGGCGACGCCCACGAGCACGCCGGCGCTCATCGTTGTGCGTCCTCGCGCCGGGATCGGTCGGCGACGATCCTGACGTCGACGCCGGGTAGCAGCTCCATCAGCCGCTGCGGGAGCGGCGTCCGCAGCCGGGCGAAACCGCGTCGCGGCCGCGAGGCCCCCATCAGGATGTACGTCGTGGCCTGGTGCCGGGCGACCTCGGCGACCGCCGTCGGGACGTCGTCTGACTCCTTGATGATCAGGTTCGCCCCCAGCAGCGACGCCAGCCGCCGCAGCGCGGTCAGTGAACGTTCCTGCTCTTCGGAGAGTTCCCCTGATGGCGCACGCACCCACAACAGGTCGAGTTGGCCACCCAGCCTCTGGGCCGACCGCCACGCCCGGCGGACCAGCCGCTGGGTACCGGGGTAAGGCTCCACCAGCGCCAGCAGCCGCTCCCCGATCGCCTGTGGGGCGTCGGCGGACAGGCTCTCGCCGCGCGCACTGACACGCTCGGTGATGAGCCGCTTCTGGCCGACCTCCTCGGCGACCTGCCGGAGCGCGACCTCCCGCAGCGCGGCAAGATTCTCGATCCGGAAGAAGTTGTTGAGCGCGGGACCGACCCGTTCCTGCGGATAGACCTTGCCGGCGCGCAGGCGATCGATCAGCGCCTCGGGGGTGAGGTCGATCATCACGACCTCGTCGGCCCGGCCGAGGACGGCGTCGGGGATCGTCTCCCGGACGCGGACCCCCGTGAGCTCGGCGATCTGGTCGTTGAGCGAGTCGAGGTGCTGCACGTTCAAGGTCGAGAGCACGTCGATCCCCGCCTCGAGCACCTCCTCGACGTCCTCATAGCGCTTCGGGTGCTCCACTCCGGGTGCGTTCGTGTGCGCGAGCTCGTCGATCAGGCACAGCTCAGGCGCCCGGAGCAGGATTCCGGGGAGATCCATCTCCTCCAAAGTGGCGCCGCGATAGGTGACGCGGCGGCGGGGAATCATGGGCAGCCCGTCGGCGAGCTTGGCCGTCTCGGCGCGTCCGTGGGTCTCCAGCAGTCCGATCACCACGTCCCGCCCCGCATCCTGCTCCGCGTGGCCTTCTAGCAGCATGCCGAAGGTCTTGCCGACTCCCGCCGCCATTCCCAGGAACACCCGATGATGACCACGGTGGGCTGCCGGACGGTCCGACGTGCTCGAGTTCGCGAGCTCCGTCGGCGTGCCTGAGCTCACCCGCTCCGGATTCATGCCCCCAGCAGATTGTGGATGACCAGGTCGATCACCTTGATCCCGATGAACGGGGCGATGATGCCGCCCAGCCCGTAGATCCAGAGGTTTCGGCGAAGCAGCGCGCCGGCGCCGATTGGGCGGTAGCGGACCCCGCGCAGCGCGAGCGGGATCAGCGCCGGGATCACCAGGGCGTTGAAGATGATCGCCGAGATGATCGCCGAGCGGGGGCTGCCGAGGTTCATGATGTTGAGCGCCTGCAGGGGGCTCTTGCCGCCCTGGGACGTCGCCCAGGTGGTCGCGAACACCGCCGGCAGGATCGCGAAGTACTTGGCGACATCGTTGGCGATCGAGAACGTCGTGAGCGCCCCGCGAGTGATCAGGAGCTGTTTTCCGACCTCCACGATCTCGATTAGCTTCGTGGGGTTGGAGTCCAGGTCGACCATGTTTCCGGCTTCGCGTGCGGCTTGGGTGCCGGTGTTCATCGCAACCCCCACGTCGGCCTGGGCGAGCGCGGGGGCGTCGTTGGTCCCGTCACCGGTCATCGCCACGAGACGACCCTCCATCTGCTGATCCTTGATGAGCGCCAGCTTCGCCTCGGGAGTGGCCTCGGCCAGGAAGTCATCGACGCCCGACTCCTCGGCGATCTTGGCTGCCGTCAACCGGTTGTCGCCGGTGATCATGATCGTCCGGATGCCCATCGCCCGCAGCTGGTCAAAGCGCTGGCGCATGCCTTCCTTGATCGTGTCCTTCAGGTAGATCACACCCATCACCTGGGAGTCGCGCGCCACCGCCAGCGGGGTCCCGCCTTCACGACCGATCCGGTCGAGAACCGGTTGGAGGTCCGCCGGCGCCCGCCCGCCCTCGCCCTCCACCCACCCGATGATCGCGTCGCCGGCGCCCTTGCGCAGCTGGCGTCCATCGAAGTTCACCCCGCTCATGCGCGTCTGGGCGCTGAACGGCACGAACTCCGCGTGTAGCTCGGCCATGTCGTGCTCGCGGATTCCGTACTGCTTGGCCAGCACGACGATCGAGCGCCCCTCGGGGGTTTCGTCGGCCAGCGAGGACATCTGGGCCACCTCCGCCAGCTCGGGCTCGGCGACACCCGGCATCGGGATGAACTCACTGGCCAGCCGGTTGCCGATCGTGATCGTCCCCGTCTTGTCGAGCAGCAGCACGTCGATGTCGCCCGACGCCTCGACCGCGCGGCCGGACAGCGCGAGCACATTGCGACGGACCAGGCGATCCATTCCGGCGATTCCGATCGCCGACAGCAGTGCGCCGATGGTCGTTGGGATCAGCGCCACCAGCAGCGAGATCAGGCTCGTCTCGGAGATCTTCGTGCCGGCGAACAGCGCGAACGGACGCAGCGTCACCACCACGAATATGAACACCAGGGTCAATCCCGCGAGCAGGATGTTGAGGGCTATCTCGTTGGGCGTCTTGCGCCGCGCTGCGCCTTCCACCAGCGCGATCATCCGATCGAGGAACGAGCGCCCCGGCTCCTGAGTGATCTCGACCACGATCCGGTCAGAGAGCACGCGGGTGCCGCCGGTGACCGCGCTGCGATCGCCGCCGGACTCCCGGATAACCGGGGCGGACTCGCCGGTGATTGCCGATTCGTCGACCGAGGCGATGCCCTCGATGACGGTGCCGTCGCCAGGGATCAGCTCGCCCGCCGTCACCACCACCACGTCGCCAGTGACGAGCTCCGAGGCCGACTTGGTGCCGCCGTCCTGGAGCCGGGCGACCGTCTCCTGGCGCATGGCGCGCAGCGTGTCCGCCTGGGCGCGGCCACGACCTTCGGCGAACGCCTCCGCCAGGTTGGCGAACACCACGGTCAGCCACAGCCAGACCGAGATGACCAGTGTGTACCAGCCGGGATCGCTGCCGCCCAGGGCCTTTCCCCCGGCGAGCTGCTTGAACCAGGTGGCCGTGGTGATCACGGCTCCGATCTCCACCACGAACATCACCGGATTGCGGATCTGGACCCGCGGGTCGAGCTTGAGGAAGCTTTCGATGAGGGCGCGGCGGACGATCGCTGGCTGGAACAGCGAGATCGCACGCCGCTCGCTGGGCTGAGCGCGCTCGGTGGCCTCGGGGGCGGTTACGGTCATCAGGTCTGGATCCCGTCCAGGGCGAGGTTCAGCTCGAGCACGTTGACGCCGGGCTCACCGGCGAACCCGATTCCACGCCCGCTCGTGTACCGGGAGATCAGCTTCATCACCCGGGGCATCGAGAGGTGACGGACAGCGGCCACCCGGTGAGCCTGGATATCGGCGTTGGCGACGGAGATCTCCGGATCGACTCCGGAGGCGGAGCTGCTCACGGCGTCGACTGGGACCCTGGACGGGGTCAGGCCCCCGGGGTAGTAACGACCGTTGAGGGCGATGTAGGCCTGGATGTTCGACGCGATGAGCCCCTCGGTCACCGTGCTGTTCGGCCCGAGATTGGAGAAGGTCGTCGCCGCCGCGTTGTCGGGAGTACCCCCGGGCGTGTAGGGCTCGCCGGTTGCCGACGGCCGGGTCTGGAAGTAGCCCGGGTCGGCGACCAGCATCGGACCGCCCGTCCTGGTCGTCTCGGGCTTGCCGCCCTTGGTCAGCTGGACCTCGAAGGCCTGGCCGATGATCTTCGAGCCGATCAGCTTCCCGTGCACGTAAACCTTCTGGCCGTTGGCGTTACCGGGGAACGCCACCTGGCTGACCCCGGTGACGATCAGCGGAAACAGGATCCCGCACAGAAGCGTGAAGAGCACGATCCCGATCGCTGAGCTGACGATGTCTCGTTTCATGGTGAGTAGAGGTGGGGGGTCAGGCCCTGGACGACCGGTCCGAGCAGCAGGGCAGGGAAGAAAGTGAGCGCGCCGACGAGCACGATCACGCCGATGAGGAGCACGACGAAGGTCGGGTTGTCGGTGCGCATCGTGCCCAGACCGGCGGGGCTGACCCGCTTTCCGGCGAGAGCCCCCGCGACGGCGAGGGCGAACAGGATCGGCGCGTAGCGCGCGAACATCATCGTGAAGCCACCGAGGAGATCGGCGAGCTGGATCCCGTGCGCGCCGAGGTTGCCCGGATTCGGCTGGATGTAGCCGGTGTAGCCGGCGTAGGCGGAGCCGTTGTTGTTGGCCTGCGAGAGGTAGGCATAGAAGGTCTCGCCGAAGCCCTGCGGCGAGATCCCGGCGGCGCTGGAGATCGATGCCCGGCCCGCCTTGCTGGCGGTGGCAAGTGCGGTGGAGAACAGCGCCGCCAGCGGTGTGATCAACAGCCCGATCGCCACCAGCTTGATCTCCTTGGCCTCGATCTTCTTGCCGAGGTATTCGGGTGTTCGGCCCACCATCAGCCCGCCGATGAACACCGCCAGCAGCACGTACAGGAGGATCGAGACCAGGCCGGTGCCAACGCCGCCGAAGATCACCTCGCTGGCACTCAGGTTGGCGAACGGAACCGCGGCGCCGATGCCCGTATAGGACTCGATCGCGCTGTTCACCGCCCCGCACGAGGTGACGGTCGTGACCGTGTCGAACAGCGCGGAGGAGGCGATCCCGAAGCGGACGTCCTTGCCCTCCATGTTGCCGCCCGCCGAGCCGGCGATCGCCTGGGTGTGGAGGCCGGCGGCGTGCTGGGCCGGACTGCCGTGCGCCTCCGCGATGTAGGCGACCGACGCCGCCCCGAGGAACATCACCAGCATCGTCGCGTAGATCGCGTAGCCCTGGCGGCGGTTTCCGGCCATCCGCCCGTACATGAACACGAGCGCGGCCGGGATCACCAGCACGGTGAGCATCTCGACGAAGTTGCTGAACCCGCTGGGGTTCTCGAACGGGTGCGCGGAGTTCGTGTTGAAGAACCCGCCGCCGTTTGTCCCCAGTTCCTTGATCGCCTCTTGGGAGGCGACCGGGCCCATCGCGATCTGCTGCGGCAGCCCGGTGAGAGTGTTGACGCTCAGGTAGTGCGAGAAGTTGGCGATCGACCCCTGCCACACGAGCACGATCGCCACCACGAAGGCGATCGGCGTGAGCACCCACAGAACGGTGCGCACGAGGTCAAACCAGAAGTTCCCGAGCTCCTTTCCGCCGCGCCCGATGATCGCTCTGATCAGCGCCACGCCAACCGCGATCCCGACTCCCGCCGAGAGGAAGTTCTGGACGGTGAGCCCGGCCATCTGGCTGAAGTAGCTCATCGTGGTCTCGCCGCTGTAGTACTGCCAGTTCGTGTTGGTGAGGAACGACGAGGTGGTGTTGAAGGTGACGTCCCAGGTGCCCGAGTGGTAGTGCATCGGGTTCAACCCCGTCCAGTCCCATAGTGTCTGCGTGCGCAGGATCAGGTACAGAAGCAGCCATCCCGCGAGCGAGAAGACGATCAGGCTCTTGGCGTATCCCTTCCAGTCCTGTCCACGCGCCGGATCGACGCGCATCGCGCTGTAGATCAGTCGCTCGGGGGTGCGAAACAGCGGGTCGAGGATCGTCCGCTCGCCGGCGTAGACGGCCGCCATGTAGCGACCCAGCGGCATCGCCAGCAGGGTCAGGATCACAACGAACAGGACGATCGTGAGCCAGCCCAGGACGGTCATCGCGCGCGGACCCCCGGCACCCGCACGCTCATCAGAAGTTCTCGCCCCGCAACAGCGCGTACAGCAGGTACGCGCACACGAGCCCGGAGACGATCAGTCCGAGTATGTCGGCACCGCTCATACGCGGTCGATCCCGAAGATCAGCGCGTAGAGCACCGCGAACATCACGATCCCGAGAATTACTGCGACGGCGTCCACGGCGATGATCTTGGGGGCCGCGCGATCAAGGAACCGTGCAGATTCGTGGTGCGGCCGTGAAGGATCTGTGAAGGATCCAGCAGCCCGCGCGCGGTGAGCGCGCGTCGTCCAGATTTGAGTGGTCCTCTGCCGGCTAGGCGGCGAAGCGGTACCCGACGCCAGGGTCCGTCCTGATGTACCGCGGCCCCTCGGCGGGTTCGATCTTCCGCCTCAGGTTGGCCACGTGCGCCCGCAGCACCTGCGTGTCCTGTCCGTAGCCGGGCCCCCACACGGTGATCAGCAGCTCGCGGTGGGTCATCAGCCGGCCGCGATTGCGCGCCAGCGCTCGCAGCAGGTCGAACTCCTTAGGGGTCAGGTGGACCTCGGCTCCTGCGCTTCGCACGATGCGCGCCCCGAGGTCGACCTCGAGGCCATCGACCTGGATCAAGGAGTCCTCGGGTACTCCGCCTGCCCGGCGGAGCACCGCTGAGAGGCGAGCGATGAGCTCGCGCGGGCCGAACGGCTTGGTCACGTAGTCGTCAGCCCCGGCGGCCAGGGCGCGAACCTTGGCGTCCTCGTCGCCGACGGCCGAAAGGACGATGATCGGAACCTCGCTCCACTCGCGCAGCCGCCGGCACACCTCGACGCCGTCGATATCCGGCAGCACGAGGTCGAGGATCGCCGCCTCCGGGTGGCGGACGGCGGCAACGTCAAGCGCCTCCTCGCCGGTATTGGCCGGAAGTGCCTCGTAGCCCGCATCGCGGAGGATCACTCTCAGCGCGCGAAGGATCTGCGTCTCGTCGTCGCACACGAGCACTGACGGGCGCCGGGTCATACCGCGGCCACCGCGGAGCGCTCGCCGGGCTCGAATGAGATCACGAAGCTGGTCCCCTGCCCCGGGAGCGAGTCGACGCCGATGCTGCCGCCGTTGGCCTCGATGAAGCCCTTTGCGATCGCCAGTCCGAGCCCGGATCCGTTCGAGGGCGCCTGCGCTAGCTTCCGGCCGCGGTAGAACGGCTCGAAGATTCGCGTCTGTTCCGCGCGATCGATCCCCGGGCCCTGGTCGACCACTCGGGCTACCACCCTCGCTCCGTCGCAGCGGACGTGGACCGACACTGGACGGCGACCCGAATAGCGCCATCCGTTCTCAAGCAGGTTGGCGAACGCCCGCTCCAGCTGGGCGGCGTCGACCCGGACCGGTGGCACGTCAGGATCAACCGCCAAGCGCAGATCGATCGGCTCGGGCAGCCCCTCCTGGGCGGCGAACAACACATCTTCCAGCGATGTCCACTCGCGTCTCGGCTCGGCTCGTCCGGATTGCAGCCGTGAAAGGTCGAGCAGCTTGTCGATCAGCGCCGAGAGGCGCTCGCCCTCCTCGACCACCGCGGCGCTCAGCTCTGCCCGCTCCTCGTCGGTGGCCGATTTGGTGCGCAACGCGTGCGCGGCGGCGAGGATCGCCGTGACGGGAGTTCGCAGATCGTGTGATGTCGCTTGCAGCAACGCCGTCTTCAGGTCGTCGCTGCGCCGCAACGCGGCGGTTTCGACCGCCTCGGCCTGGGCGGCGTCGCGGTCGAGCGCGACCGCGATCAGGGCCTCGAGCGACGGTGCCACCTGCTTGTGGATCCGGTCGACCGTGGCAGGCGGGAGGCGCTCCGGGATCAGCAGCGTCGCGATCTGGCGACCCGCGGTGTCGTAGAGCGGGACCGCTTCGCGGCGGGCACTGCGTGTGGCCACGCCGAGCTCGAGCGATGCCGACGGGATCTCGAGCGCTTCCGAAACCCGTCTCGCCGCCGCCTTCAACGCGATCCCCGTCTGCGTCCCAGCCAGAAGCTCGCGGGCCAGATCAGCGGCAAGGTCCGCCTCGCGTCGGCGGAGGTCAGCTTCCTCGGCGCGGGCTCTCGCCACGTTGGCGATCGTGCTCACGATCCCCGCGATCGTCACGAACGCCGCGAGGGCCACCCAGTTGCGCGGGTCGGCGATGGTGAACCTATCCACCGGGGGGACGTGAAAGAAGTTGAACGCGGCGGCGCTCAGCAGTGAGGTGAAGAGCCCCAGCCACAGACCCCAGAACACCGCCACAAGCGCAACCGCCGGCAGATATACGACGCTCAGCGAGACGACCGGCGCGAGCTGCTTGAGCCCGTAGATCGTCGCGGTGGCCACCACCACCGACACGGCTGAGACCACAATCCCGGCACGGAGCGAGGGCCGGGTGGCGCTCAGTGCACGCCGCCAGTTGCTGATCTCGGTTTGGGTCCCGCGCATCACCTTCCAGCGTACGCCGCGCGCGGCGCAAGCGGGAAGGCTGCGCGGGGGGTACTGCGCTAGCTACGTGAGCTGGTGCCGCTGCGCGAACCGGAGCTGCGCGACCCGGAGCTGCCCGAGTTCGAGCTGCGTGAGGAGGTGCTGCGCGAACCGGCGGCGCGTGAGCCGGTGCTGCGCGAGCCGGTGCTCCGCGAGCCGGTGCTACGCGACCCGGAGCTGCTGCGCGACCCGGAGCTGCTGCGCGACCCGGAGCCGCTGCCCGAGCCCGAGCTCCGCGTACCGGTGCTGCGCGAACTCGTGCTGCGCGAGGCCGTGCTGCGCGACCCTGTGCTGCGCGAGCCTGAGCTGCGCGAGCCTGAGCTGCGCGAGCCTGAGCTCCGCGAGCCTGAGGAGGTTCGCGAGCGGCTGCTCGAGGAACGGCTGCTCGAGCGCGACCCGCTGCGCGAGCTGGTGCTGCGCCGGCGGCTCCGGCTGGAGCTCGCCCGCTGATCCCGAGGCACCTCGGCTCGCACTACGTCCTTGACCAGCCGCCCGAGCTCGGCGTCCAAAAACTTCGCCATCCGCTCTTCGTCGCGGCGGATCGCCTTCGCCAGCTGCGCGGTCTCACGATCACCGACCTCTTCGGCAAACGTCTGGATACGTGAGTAGATGGCTATCTCCACGTGCTCCTCGCGCAACTCCTCCTGCGCGTTGCGGACGTGGGTCTCGGCTTGGTTGGTCACCGCCGCGCGCGCCGTGCCCACCTGGCCCTTGACCGCAGCGACGGCCTTGCCGGCCGCTTCGCCGACTGCCGTCGGAACGCCGGGCAGCGAGGGCCCCGTGGTCGCCGAGCCACCGAGCTGCTTGATCCGCGACGCGACGCGCCGCTTGTGATCCTTGGTCTCGGTGAGGTGCTGGCGGAGTCGCTTCTTATAGGACTGCTTCTCGGTCAGCGCGATGTGAGCGGTGAGATCCGCCTCCAGTTCCGCCTCCTTGGCGTGCGCCTCATTGAGCCACTGCACGAGCTTGGTATCGCGCTCGTTCATGCGATTTCCGTCAGGCATTGGTTGATCCTCTCTATTGGCCTCGCGAGCCGTGGCCGTTGGCCTTGCGCAGCTCACGTTCGACAGCGTTCATGATTGTCTGCCGACGCCGGTGGGTCAGCTCGAAGAGCTGCACCGCCGCCAGTTCCTCAGGACTGGCCCCTGCCAGCCGAGAAGTCACCTGCTTGGCACTCATGTGCTCGTATCCATCCCACGGTGGGTCTACGCGCACCTGCGCACCGGCGCCGTCCTCGGCGCCAGGGTCCGCAAACTCCTCGACGAGCGTCGGCTCCTCGGACACGTGCGCCGGCTCGGGGGGCGGTGGCGGAGCGGGTTGCGCGCTGGGCGGCAGATCCTCGCGGGACGGAACTCGGTGCACCGGAGGCGGCTCCGGTGCCGGGCGGGCGGCGCGCGCGGGACGTTCGGCCGGCGGCTGACGCTCTGCGGGCGCAGGGCGTGCCGGAGCCGCCGGGGTCGGGGCGACCGCGGACCGCGTAGCCGCTCCGTTGGAGCCGCGATGACTGACCAGTTCGATCACCCGCCCAGTCGTGCTGACCGTGACCGACACCGTCTCCTCGACGGCGCGAAACCACAGACGCGTAGCGCGCACACCAATGCGCACAGGCAGCGTGATGAGTTGGCCCACCATCCTGGCTCCTTTTACCCCCGGGGCAAAAATCGAACCGGATTCTAGGCTGCGGTCGTTCATCGGTTTCGAGCACGTGCGTGGTGGGGACACAGTGGAAGCGCATTCCTTATCGTTGCGTCGCGGAGAGGGAGACGGCGTGGACCTAGATCCAAGAGCGATCATTCAAGGCGGCTTGAAGCTCGCTGAACGCGCGGGCGACGAGGCTTATTTCGCGGCGCTGTGTGTGCGCAGCGGAATGGTGGGGCTTGAGCCTCCCCACCGTCTGGCCCAGCTGCTGCTGACACTCGAGCGCTACGGGATGCTCGGAGCCGCTGCGGCGGTGGGCGCGATCCGCCACGGCGACCGACTGGCGATCATCGACGAACGCGGCGAGCTCACGTACAAGCAACTCGACGAGCGCTCAAATGCGATCGCCAATGCCTGGCGCGATCACGGGCTCGAACCTGGCGAGGGCGTCGCGATCCTGGTGCGCAATCATCGCGGGTTTCTCGAGTCGGTGTTCGCTGCCGCCAAGTGCGGCGCCCGGATCATCCTGCTGAACACCTCCTTCGCCGGACCACAGATCCGCGAGGTCGCCGAGCGCGAGGGAACCGATCTGCTCGTCTACGACGACGAGTACTCCGAGATCCTCGAGGGGATCGACGACCCGCCCCGCGGCCGCTACCGGGCCTGGACGGAGGATTCCGGCGATGACACGCTTGAGGCGCTGATCGAGCAAGGCGACTCCGGAGCGCCGCCGCGGCCGGGCACCGAGGCCAAGGTGACGATCCTCACCAGCGGGACGACCGGCACGCCGAAGGGTGCGCCGCGGAGCACGCCGAAGTCGCTGGGCCTGGTCGGCGGCCTGCTCAGCAAGGTCCCATTCCGCGCCGGCGAGGTGACTGAGCTGTGCGTGCCGATGTTCCACGCTCTCGGCTTCGCGCAAGCGCTCGTCGGGATCGGGCTCGGCTCGACCCTGGTGATCCGTCGTCGGTTTGATCCTGAGCAGACGCTGGAGAGCCTCGAGCGTCACCGCGCCACCGCGATGGTGATGGTGCCGGTGATGCTCCAGCGGACGCTCGAGCTGGGGGAGGAGAAGATCAACCAGTACGACCACTCGGCGCTGCGGATCATCTTCCTCTCGGGCTCGGCGCTCCCGGCCGATGTGACGCGGCGGGCGATGCAGGCCTTTGGCCCGGTGATCTACAACCTGTACGGCTCGACTGAGATCTCCTACGCGACGATCGCGACACCGGACGAGCTCCAGGAGGACGCCTCGACGGTGGGGAAGGTCGTGCGCGGCTCGATCGTGAAGATCTTCGACGAGGACGGCAACGAGCTGCCGGCGGGCGAGAGCGGCCGCATCTTCGTGGGGAATCTCTCGCAGTTCGAGGGCTACACCGGCGGCGGCAGTAAGGAGGAGATCCAGGGCCTGCTGTCCTCCGGCGACGTCGGTCACTTCGACGAGCAGGGCCGGCTCTACATCGACGGGCGCGACGACGAGATGATCGTCTCGGGCGGCGAGAACGTGTTCCCGGCCGAGGTCGAGGAGCTGCTGTCGGGCCACGAGAAGATTGAGGAGGCGGCGGTCATCGGCGTCGATGACGAGAAGTTCGGGCAGCGGCTGAAGGCGTTTGTGGTCAAGCGCGGCGACGGCCCGACCGAGGAGGAGGTCAAGGCCTACGTCAAGGAGAACCTCGCCAACTACAAGGTCCCGCGCGAGGTGGTGTTCGTCGAGGAGCTACCGCGAAACGCCACCGGCAAGGTGCTCAAGCGTGAGCTGGCCGAAGCTGATGACGAGGGGGACTCGGACTCCTCCGGCGGCAAGGGCGACGGCAAGGCCAAGACGACGAAGGCCAAGCGCTCCGCCAAGCGCGAGCGCTCCACCTCGAAGTAGCCGCGCCGAGCTTGATGGCCGCCGACCCCGCCGCGTTCCGCGCCGAGTTCCCCGTGTTCGAGCGCCTCGCGTACCTGAACGCCGGCACCGAGGGCCCGCTGCCCCGGCGAGCCGCTGAGGCGGTCCGTCAGCGGATCGACATCGAGCTGGCGGAGGGAAGGTGCGGCAAGGGCTACTTCGAGGGCATCATGGAGCTCTCCGGCCGCCTGCGCGCGGGTTATGCGGCGGTTCTTGGCTGCGGCGAGCACGAGGTGGCGCTCACCGGGTCCACCACTGACGGCATCAACACCGTCCTCGCGGGGCTGGACCTGCGTCCCGGCGATCAGATCATCACCAGCGACGAGGAGCATCCTGGGTTGCTGGCGCCGCTCGGCCGCGCGCGCCGGCGCTCGGGGATCGAGGTCAAGATGGTTCCGTTCCCGGCGATCGCCGACGCCGTGTCGCCGGCCACTCGCTTGATCGCCTGCTCGCACGTCTCATGGATCGGCGGACGGGTGGCGGACGTGGCGGCGCTGGCCGCCACCGGGGTCCCCGTGCTGCTCGATGCCGCCCAGGCCCTCGGCGCCATACCGGTTGATGTCCATCGGCTCGGCTGCGACTTCTATGCCGCCTCGGGACAGAAGTGGCTGTGCGGGCCCGAGGGCAGCGGTTGCCTCTTCGTGCGCGAGGACCGGCTCGAGGAGCTGCTCGTTCCGTGGCCCGGCTACGGGTCACTGGCCGAGCCGCAGCGTGCGCTGGAGTTCGAGCCCGCCGGGGGCGTCAAGCGACTCGACCATGGCTTCCCGCCGGGACTGCGGAGCGTCGCCGCGCTGGCTTCGCTCGACCTGTTCGCCGAGACCGGCTGGGAATGGATTCATGACCGGGCGGCATCCTCGGCGGCGTGGCTGGCTGACCGTCTGCGCGAGCTCGGACTTGAACCGGCACCCCGCGGGCGCTCAACGCTCGTCTCGTGGCACGCCGAGGATCCGCAGGCCGAGGTCGAGCGGCTGGCGGCGGACCGGTTCATCGTGCGCAGCATCCCGGGCGCGGGATTGGTGCGGGCGTCGGTGGGCGCGTGGTCCGCCGAGCAGGAGCTCGAGGACTTGGCGCGCGCGGCGGCCGGCGCCTGAGCGCTCAGCCGCTCAGCACCCGCTCCGCTCGCGTGTACACGTTGGTCGTGCCGCGCCGCGTGAAACCGCACAGCGTCATTCCTCGCTCGCCGGCGAGGGCGACCGCGAGCGAGCTGGGCGCTCCCACCCCGACCAGGATCGGCGCCCCCGCCACGGCCGCCTTCTGCACGAGCTCGAATGACAGCCGGCCGCTCACGCAGAGGATCCGCTCGCCCAGCGGGACGATTCCATCGAGCAGCGCGCGGCCCACGACCTTGTCCATCGCGTTGTGACGCCCAACGTCCTCGCGGGCGATCAGCAGGGTTCCATCGGGGGCGAACAGTCCCGTCGCGTGAAGACCGCCCGTGCGCTCGAACCCCGGTTGCTCGAGCCGGTCCGGCAGCCTCGCCAGCAGCGACCGCCTCACCCGCGGGCCGTCCGGAAGCGCCGCGCTCATTACCGCCACCTCCTCGAGTGCGCCCTTGCCGCATACCCCGCAGGATGAGGTGGTGTAGAAATGCCGCCGGCCGGGATTACGCTCCAGCGGCCCCTGGACCTCGATCGTGTTGGCGGCAAAGTCCTCGGTCAGCCCAGCCTGCCGGGATCCGGAGATCAGACCCTCGCCGTAGAGAAAGCCGAGCGCCAGCTCCTCGTCGTGGCCGGGGGTCCGCATCGTGACGGCCAGCGCTTGTCCGTCCACGCGGATCTCCAGCGGCTCCTCGACCGCCACCTCGTCTTCGCCGCGGTCGTGGTGGATGCGGATGTAGGAGGAAGCCACTGGATAAAA
>DAIQND010000014.1:0-23889 GCA_036788555.1 Solirubrobacteraceae bacterium
GCCGGCGGGTACTAGCGCCCCCCGGGAGCTCGGGCCGCCGGCGAGGCTGGAGGAGCTCGGTCTGTGCTGAACTGCGGCGTGGTGGTGCGGCGCCGTAACCTTCTCGAGCTGATCAGACCGAAGCTGAGACCCGTGACAACCTTCGACGCCAGCCATTGCCGGGCCCCGGCTGGCAGATAGGGATCTGACCGCGCCCCGCCTACCCCGTGAGCGGCGCCGAGCCCCCGGGACGGGCGCGCGGCGCCTCGGTTTCCTCCTCGAGCAGCAGCGCCAGCGTCGGGCAGGCATCCACCGCCCGCTCGGCCAGGCCGAGGAGCTCGGGCGGCACCTCCGCCACGTCGATGATCGGGTAACCCCAGTCGTCGAGCCGGATCAGCTCGGGCAGCAGCTCCGCGCACAGGCCGTGAGCCTCGCAGGCGATCGGGTTCACGCGCAGGCGCATCCTCATCCGGGCCTCCCGGCCGCCGGTCGGCGGACGCTCGTACGGCCGAGAGGAAGGCCGGCGGGCGGGGCCTCGCAGCGCTGGCGGCGGTGGCGCTCGATCTCGGCGCCGAACACCGAGAGCGCGCTGAGCACGAAGCGCACGGCCCCGTCGGGATGGTGGCAGGCGCCGCGGCCGCGGATCTCCGACGCCCAGCGCAGCACCCGCTCGCGGTCGCCGTCGCGGCGTCCCGCGGCCAGCGCGGCCACGCCGTCGGCCACCGCCCGCAGACCGTGGACGCAGGGGCCGCACTGCCCGGCTGACTGCTCGGCCAGGTAATCGATCACCCGCGCGGACTCGTGCAGCCCGCATGAGCTCTCCCCCAGCACGATCAGCACGCCGGATCCGAGCGTGCAGCCGACCGACCGCAGCTCCTCACGCGAGAGCCGCAACCCCATCATCTGCGAGGCGTCGACCCAGGTGCCGAAGTAGCCGCCCACCAGCAGCGCCCGCATCCGCTCGGTGGCGCCTCCGGCCGCCTCGAGCAGGTCCGCCATCGGCGTGCCGAAGGCCATCTCATAGACCCCGGGAGACGCGACGGCGCCGGAGATCGTCACCAGCGCCGACCCGGGGTCGGTGGGGGTCCCGAGCTCGCGGTACCAGTGCTCGCCGAACCGCGCCACCAGCGCTATTTGCGCCAGCGTCTCAGGGTTCTGGATCAGCGTCGGACGTTTGCGGTACCCGCGCTGGTAGGGCCGCGGCGGCACGAACGTCGGCAGCTCGGGACCGCCGTTGAGGAAGTGGACGACCGCGCTCTCCTCGCCCGCCACGTAACCCTCCGGAGCGGCGACAAGGCCGATCGGCACGGGATCGTCGTGGCGGACCGCGACCGCCCCCTCCAGAGCTTGAAGCGAGCCTGCCGCGCCCTGCGCCACCTTGACGATCACCTCTTCGGCCCCCACCGCCATCGCCGCCAGCATCGCGCCGTCGAGCACCAGGTGCGGCAGGCGGGAGAGCAGCAGCCGGTCCTTGGCGCTGGCCGGCTCTGTCTCCGAGCCGTTGACCACTACCGCCGACACGCGCCTCGCTGCGGCGACCGTCCGCAGCTTGGTCGCGGTCGGGAAGTCGGCGCCGCCACGGCCGCGCAGGCCGCTGCGCTCGATCGAGTTGATCAGCTCCTGCGGTGCTCGGAGCGGCAGCTCGCCGTGCACCCGGGAATGCTCGGCCAGGGTCATCGGCCGGCCATCGGGCGCCAGGCCGGCGAGCACGCGCGGAAGCCCGGGATGACCCTCCAGCCAGCCGCTCACCGCCCGCCTCCAACCGGCGTGCCGGTGAGGGTTCCGGTCACGTTGCCGGTGTTCTGGTCGATCGCCAGGCCGGCCCGCAGGTCGACCACCGAACCGGCGCTGTCCGACACCCGGGCGACGAGCCGGTCGCCCTCCAGCGAGACGACCTTCCCGGCCAGCGCCGAGGGAAGCCCGGGCCCGGTCAGGTCGACCTGGCTGCCGGTGAGCGACAAGCCGCCCTCGGGCAGCGCCGCGCCGCCGAGCCGGATCCGCATGCGCCCGGTGACACCCCCGCCGAGTCGCAGGTTGAGCTCGACGATCGCGCCCGAGGCGGTGCTGGTCTGGGTGACGGTGCCAAAAAGGGTCGCGGTAAACGTCCGGGTCAGCGACGCAGCCGGAGTGGGAGCCGGGCTCACCGGCTGGCGGGGGAGCACGGCGCTCGGCGCGATGTGCAGCGGCGGCGTCCCCGCACGCTTAGCCCAGCCCTTCTGAAGCGGGCCGGCCAGGGTGAACGCCGCCAACCCGACCGGCGTCGCGATCGCCAGGGCGGTGCTGCCGGCCCGGATCCCCGGCCCGACCGCCGGCGTGCGCCCGATCCGCACGAGCACCGCGATCACCACGGCGGCCACGCACAGCACGGTCAGCACCAGCAGCCAGGCCGATTTTGCGTCGGTACCGGTGCCCAGGCCGTGGAACACCGCCACCGGCCAGCTCGCGTAGGCCAGCCAGTGGATCATCCGCCAGGATCGATAGCCGAGCCGGCGGCGGACGAGGCTGGTCACGACCAACGCGAGCAACAGGTCAAACGAGATCGTGCCGAGACTCAGCCACAGCGGCCGGTAGGGCGAATGGAACGGGATGATCCCGTCGATCAGCGAGATCGGGGCAAAGCCGTCGAGCACGGTCGTGACCACGTGCGCGACCACCATCACGATCACCAGCAGCGAGATGTCGCGGTGCAGCGAGTCGATCGCGAACCGCGGCCAGCGCTCCGCCGAGAACCGAACCGAGTCCATCACGCCGAGCACGACCGTGATGCTCAGCAACACCAGGGCCACGGCACCCGTCGAGCGGGTGACATACCAGTACGCGCTGGGGCCGAGCGTGGCCGCGGCGGCGATCATGCGGCCTCCACAGCCAGCAGGTCATCCCCGTCCGCGGGCCAGCCCGCCACGTGCCGCACCCGGCCGTCGACCCCGACCAGCCGGCTCGGCAGCCGGAGCGACTCAAGCCAGGCCACCGCCGCCTCGCCGCGGATCACCGCCGCGGTGCTGGCGATATTGGCGTCCAGACAGGTTGCCGCGGTGACGCTCACGGTTCGCCAGACGCTCGCCGCCGAGATGCCCGTGGCGGGGTCGATGAGGTGGTGCGCCTCGCCCGAGGAGGTGCGCCAGCGCCGAACGCTGGTGCTCGAGGTGGCCAGCCCGCCGCTGGCGAGCGTGATCCACTGCCCCGCCACCGTCGTGTCGGCCCGGTGATCGTCGGTCACCCGGATCTGCCATCCCGGTTCGGGCGCCGGCCCGGCGATCGAGAGATCGCCGCCGAAGGAGACCAGGACCCCGCATCCGGCAGCCTCGTGGGCCTCGGCCGCGGCCCGATCCGCCGCCAGCGCCTTGGCGGTGGCGCCCAGGTCGAGCTTCACCCCGCGGGCGATCTGCACGGTTCCCGCGCCGGGATCAACCCTGACCGTCTGCCAGGCCGGCACCGGCCTGATCCGGATCGGCGTCTGGCGCGGCGCGGCGGCCCCCACCGCGGCGAAGTCACGGTCGTAGCCGAGCGCCACCAGCGCCGCGCCCACCGTCGGCACGACATCGCCGTCGCTCAGCTCCGCGGCTCGGAGCGACGCGGTGATCGCCTCGAGCAGCAGCGGGCTGACCGCCACGCGTTCGCCCGCGCGCGCGTTCAGCCGGCAGAGCTCGGAGTCCTCCCGAAAGCGTGAGCATGCCTGATCGAACTCGCTCACCAGCCGCTGTACCACCTCGCGCGCGGCGGTCACACGCGGCGGGTCGCTCACCGCCACGACGGCGGTGCTGCCGAAGGCGTCGAAAAGCGAGCGGTCGTCCACGTGGCCTTGCGAAAGTGTCGCAGCGTCCAGGAGAGCGGGTCAGGAGCCGCCGGACACGACCACTGCGCCGCCCGAGGGAGCCGGCGCCGGCGCGGGCTGCGGCTGGGGCGCGGCGGGCGCGGGAGCCGCCTGGGCCTGGGGAGCGGGTGCCGGAGACGGGCTCGCCTGCGACGAGCTGGCCGAGCCGGTGATCCCGAGCTGGGCGGCGTTGGCGGGAGCCGGCAGAGGCGGAGTCGCGGACGAATACCGCGCGGACGTGGACGGCGGAGCCGCCGTGCGGCTGCGGGCGCCGAAGGACTTTCCGGGCAGCAGCGCCGAGGCGAGCGCGGCCAGGCCGGCGCTCAGAGCGGCGGCGGCCACGAATGCCCAGCGGCGGGCGTGGCTGATCCGCCTAAGCGCCGCGTCGCGGGCGCGGGCGAGCTCGGCTCGTGCTCGGGATGGTTGCTGGATGGGGGCCATCGTCTGACTGTCAGATCAGGGAATCATCTTTCGCTAAGAGCAAAGTGAGAATTCCCCTACGCGTGGGGAATCAGCCGCGGCTCCTCACGCGCGCCGGATGGAGCCGGCAGCGCCGGCAGCTCGAGCGTGAACGTC
This sequence comes from Solirubrobacteraceae bacterium, assembly GCA_036788555.1. Classification (GTDB taxonomy): domain Bacteria; phylum Actinomycetota; class Thermoleophilia; order Solirubrobacterales; family Solirubrobacteraceae; genus Palsa-465. Next base: position 4,367 of record DAIQND010000014.1, read on the forward strand.
GGGCCGTCGACGCGGACGCGACCATGGTGGCGCGCCGCGACGGCGGCAACGATCGGCAGCCCGAGCCCGGAGCCGGGCCGCCCCGCCGCCTCGGGCGCCCGCCAGAAGCGCTCGAACAGCCGGTGGTGATGCGCCGGATCGGGGCCGGGGCCCTCGTCGCGCACGCTGATCAGCGCCCGCCCGCCCGCGCGCGCCACGGTTACCGACACCCTGCCGTCCGGCGGCCCGTGGACGAGGGCGTTCTCGATCAGGTTGCCGACCGCTCGCGCCAGCGCGTCGCGGTCCGCGCTCACCGCCACCGGCTGGAGCTCCTGCGCCCGGACCCGGGGGTTGCCCTCCGCCACCAGCTCGCTCACCAGGTTCCGAAGCTCCACAACCTCGGCCCGGGGTCCGGCCGCCGCGGCGCGCTCCAGCACCAGCAGATCGTCCACCAGCCGGGCCAGGCGGCCGGCGTCGCGCTTGAGGTCGGCGACCAGCTCGGGCGTGGACCCATGCCGCGCGAGGTATTCGACGTTCCCGAGCAGCGCCGTGACGGGAGTCCGCAGCTCGTGCGAGGCGTCGGCCAGAAACCGGCGCTCGTTATCCCGCGCGGCCTCGAGTGACTCGAGCATCCGGTTGAGCACCCCGGTCAGCTGTCCGATCTCATCCGGCCGCTCGGCGTCGGGCAGGCGCTTGGAGGCGTCGGCCGTCTGCTCGATCTCCTCGCCCCCCACCGCCAGCCTGCGCAGCGGGCCCAGCGCCCGCCCGGTCAGCAACCCCGCCGCCAGGACGGCGATCAGCGCGACGCCCACCCCGGTCAGCGTCACCACCAGCCCCAGGCGCCCGATCGTGTCGTTGATATCGCTGGTATCGGAGCCCACCAGGACCGCGCCCCCGGCGGCGGGTCCGCCGGCCTGCGCGATCGGCGCCGCGTACATCCGGTAGGGAGCGCTGCCCAGCCTGAGGTCCTCAAACCCCGCGCGGCCACTGTCCAGCGCAGCGCGGGCCAGGCGGTCCTCGGGAAACAGGTCAGCGCCGAGCGACAGCGAGCGCGCGAGGATCCGGCCACGCGCATCGAGCACCTCGACCGCGATCTGGCGGCCGGACGCCGGGCTCTCCAGCGCGCCGGGCGAGTCGAGGATCGCCGGCGCCGAAACCGCCACCTCGGCGACGTCGAGCGCCCGCTGGCGCAGCGCGTTGTCGAGCGACCCGCGGAGCTCACCGCGAACCAGCAGCACCGCGGCGGCGCCGAACAGGACCAGCGCGGCGACGATCGCGCCGCCTGCCACCAGCATCAGGCGGGTGCGGAGTGAGCGGCGAATCAGCTTCAGCATCCGCCAGCGGGCGCCGGTCGCCTCAGGCGCGGAGCGCGAACCCCGCTCCCCGGATGGTGTGGATCAACTGCGGATCGCCGAGCTTGCGACGCAGCCGGGTCACGTAGCGGTCGACCACGTTCGCCTCGGCCGCACCGCCCCAGATCATCTCGATCGCCTGCTCCCGGCGAACCACCCGCCCGGGCTGGCGGAGCAGCAGCCCCAGCAGCTCGGCCTCACGACCGGTCAGCTCGATCAGCCGATCGGACCGCCGCGCGGTGTGCCTCTCGACGTCCAGCACGAGGTCAGCATAGGAGAGCACCGGGCGGCGGTCCGGGTCGCTCCCGCGGCGGATCAGCGCCCGCAGCCTGGCGATCAGCTCCTGCACCGCGAACGGCTTGACCAGGTAGTCGTCCGCGCCCGACTCGAGCCCCGCCACGCGGTCGGACACGGCGTCACGGGCGGTCAGCATCAGGATCGGCGTCGGCAGCCCCTTGTCGCGAAACCGGCGGCACACCGCCAGCCCGTCCATCGCCGGCATCGCCACGTCGAGCACGATCACATCGGGCGCCTCGCGCTCGGCGGCCGCCAGCGCCGCGCCTCCGTCGCAGGCCAGCGTGACCTGGAACCCCTCCGCGGCGAGCGTGCGGTCGAGCATCCGCCGAAGCGACGGATCGTCGTCGACCACCAGCACCCGCTCGCGGGAGTCGCGACCGACAGCGGCCGCTGACCCAGCGTGCGTGCCCACCGCCGCCCCGTCAGCCGCCGGCTACGTCGCGGCGCAAAAACGCGATGTAGGCCACCGCGAGCGAGGGGACGGCGTACATCGCGCACACCCACACCGCGCGGATGATCGGCGCCCAGTCGGTGGGGGTGCGCAGGAATCCCTGCCAGGCGTTGAACTGGGTGCTCAGCAGGTACGGGACGGTTCCGCCCATGCCCGGCAGGACGCCGATCAGCTGAAACAGCAGCGAGATCATCAGCGTTCCCACCACGGCGGCGGCGCTGTGGCGCGTGATCGAGGAGAGCATCAGCCCGATGGCGACGATCGTCAGGATCGGGATCAGGTACACGAGCAGGCTGACGTACACGAGCTCGAGCGCCTTGGGCGCGGCGATGATCGTCCCCGACAGGCTCTGAAGCGAGTGAAAGCCCGACTGGGCGATCCCGGCGATCACCCCGACCGTCCCGTCGAGCAGGATCGCCACCACCGCGTACGTCGCGGCGGCCAGTGCCTTGCCGATGAAGATCTCGTGGCGCTCCAGCGAGCGGGTCAGCACGGTCTTGAGCGTGCCGTTGTGGTCCTCGGAGGCGACTATGTCGCCCGCCACCAGCGCGGTGATCAGCGGGAACATCCAGACCGCTCCGAACAGCAGGATCACCAGCGGGAAGGCCAGGCCGCTGCGGTCGAGGTAGGTCGAGAAGGCGAAGTCGCCGCCGTGCGGGCCGCCGCGGAAATGCACGGCCGCTACGAACAGGATCGGCACGAGCATCGACGCGCCAAGGCCGAGGTAGGTCCGCTTCTGGTAGCGGAGCTTGACCAGCTCCCAGCGGTAGACGGTGCCGACACCCGGACGCTTGACCCGGGCCGGGCGAACGACGTCGACCGCGCTGCCGATCATCTCGGTGACGCTCATCTCGCCGCCTCCACCGGCTCGCCGGTATGTGCGGCCGAGTTTCCGTCGGCGTCGTGGTCGGCTTCGGTGAGAGAGAAGAAGAGCTCCTCGAGCGTGGCCCCCTGCGGGGCGAGCACGCGGATCAGCGCCCCGGCTTCGACCAGCGCCTGCGAGAGCTCGGCCACCGCGCGCTCATCGCCCACCAACGAGATCCGGCCCTCGTGGCTGCGCACCTCCTCGATCCCGGGCTGCGCGCGACAGACCGCCAGCGCGCGCTCGTCGTCGGTCGTCGACAACCGGTAGGTCATCCCGGCCGCGCGCTTGAGCTCGGCGATCCTCCCCTCGTAGACGATCTTGCCGCGCTGCACGATCGCCACCCGGTTACAGACGTCCTCGACCTCCGCCAGCAGGTGGCTGGAGAGGATGATGGTGATCCCCTGGGCGGCGAGCCGCTTGACCAGCAGCCGCATGTCGCGCATCCCGCCGGGGTCGAGGCCGGTGGCCGGCTCGTCGAGCAGCAGCAGCCTTGGGTCGCGCAGGAGCGCCGCGGCGATCCCCAGGCGCTGGCGCATGCCGTGCGAGTAGCCGCCCACCCGGTCTCCGGCTCGGTGCGCCAGCTCGACCGTGTGCAGAGCCTCGTCGATGCGACCGCTGGCGCCGTCCCCGTCGAACGCCGCCAGCAGCTCGAGGTTGCGCCGCCCGGTCATGTACGGATAGAACGTCGGTGCCTCGACGAAGCCCGCGACGCCCTCGAGCGCCGTCACCGACTCCTGGGGATCACGCCCGAACAACCGCACCGAGCCCTCGTCGGGCCGGATCAGCCCGAGCATCATCCTCAGCGACGTCGTCTTGCCCGCGCCGTTCGGGCCCAGGTAGCCGTAGACGTCGCCGGCGTGGACGGTGATGTCCACACCGGCGACGGCCACCAGATCGCCGTAGCGCTTTACCAGGCCACGGACCTCGACCGGCGGGGAGCCCGTCATAGGGCTCGTGCCGCGGCCTCGGCCAGCGACGGCTGCAGCGAGCCCACCACCGTGTAGGTGACGTTGCCTCGCGTGAAGCGGATGATCGTGCCGAGCGCGGTGTCGAGCTCCTGCCCGGTCGCGCCGTTGATCGTCACCGTCGGCAGCGTGATGCCGTTTGCATGGTCGCCCGAGCCCGAGGTCAGGTTGAGCTTCTGCTGGCTGCCCGCGGTGGCCGGCTCCTCGATCACCGCGACCCCGCCCAGGTTCTGGCCGTAGGTCACCAGCGCGCCGTGCTGCTTGCCGGTGTCCAGCAGCGACACCGACTGGCGCGGCAGCCCCGTGATGCTGGACGGCGCCGAGAGCTTGAAGGACAGCTTCGCGGCGACCGCCTTGACACCCGTCACCCGGGCGCTCCGCCTGCCCTTCTCAGCGCGCTTGCCGGCGGTGACCGAGCCTGCGGGCGGGGTCGAGGCCGGGGTGGCAATGTTCTCCACGTGCGGCCCCTTGGGGAGCGGGATCGCGAACACGCTGGGGTCGATCGCGCCGTAGCTTACGCCGGTCGCGGCAACCGCCAGCACCGGCGTGCTGTCGCCGTGCCGGTAGACCGCGAATTGCAGCGGCACGCCCCGATAGGCGTCCCAGGCCAGCTGGAGCTGCCCGAGCAGGCCGGCGTCGTGCTTCGGCGAGACGGTCACCGTGTAGGTGGCCTGGCCGCCGGTGTCAGTCGGGATCGCTCCGCTCAGGTTGAGGTGCGCGGCGAGCTTGTTCAGCTCGGCCTGGATCTGCCCCACGGTCGGCAGCGCCGCCTTCTTGTGGGGGCTCGGGCCGCTCTGCGCGGGCATCGTGCCCTTGTAGATCGTGTTCAGCGTCGGGTCGTAGATCCACCACGAGTGGTGGGTGACGACGATCTCCGGGTCGATTCCGCCGTCGTTGTAGAGCTCCACCCGCAGCTGTCCGTCGTTGGACGCCCAGACGTGCCCCGGGCCGCCGTTCAGCAGCGGATCGCCGTTGCCCTGAAGCTCGAAGCTGGGGATCAGGTTGTTGGTGAAGGTGATGTCGGCGCTGATGCCGCTGATGGGCTTCGCGCGCATCGCCTGTCTAAGCGCCGCGGCCAGCCGCTTGGGGGGAGGGACGGGGCCGCCACTGGTCGCGGCCAGCGCGATCGCGGTCCCCCCGCCGATCGCCACGACCAGGCCGGCAGCCGCGGCCAGCAGCCGGCGCATCGAAGCTGTGCGTAGGAACTTGTTCATGTTCAGGTGCTTCCTTTCGACCCAGTTGTGACCTTCACGGTAGGCCACGAGCCTGAAATAACTCTGACAGATGCCGATCGGCGGATTTCGGCCGGCCGCCCGGCGGCGGGATCTGCACATCCGCTAGGTTCGCCCCCAGCATGTGTCGCCTGTTCGGGATGAGCGGAGGCCGCCAGCCGGTCCGCGCCACCTTCTGGCTGCTGGACGCGCCGGACTCGCTGGTTCACCAGAGCCGCCGCAATCCGGACGGCACCGGCCTCGGCTACTTCGACCGCGAGCGCCAGCCGGTGGTGCTCAAGCAGCCGATCGCCGCCTACGAGGACCGGCAGTTCGCCCAGGAGGCCAAGGAGGTGAGCTCCAGGACCTCGATCGCTCACGTCCGGTACGCCTCGGGAACGCCGCTGACCGTGCGCAACACGCATCCGTTCGTCCAGGACGGCCGCCTGTTCGCCCACAACGGCGTGATCGAAGATATGCCGGCGCTCGAGCGCGAGCTCGGCCCCACCCTGTCCGTCGTCGGCGGGGAGACCGACTCCGAGCGCTTCTTCGCGCTCGTCACCCGTGAGATCAGCCGCACGGGCAACGTCGGCGAGGGGATCGTCGCCGCCGCCCGCTGGATCGCCGAACACCTTCCGGTGCTATCGCTCAACTGCGTCCTGATCACCGAGTCCGAGCTGTGGGCGCTGCGGTATCCCGACGTGCACGAACTGCACCTGCTCGAGCGGGCGGCGGGCGGCGCCAGCGGTCACCGCCACCTCGACCACACGAGCGCTACCGGCCTGATGCGCGTGCTCTCCCCCGATCTTGCGCTGCGCCCGGCCGCGATCCTCGCCAGCGAGCGCATGGACGACAACCCCACCTGGCGCTCGCTCGAGTCCGGTGAGCTCGTGCACGTCGACGCAGACCTGAACGTGACCGTGACCCGGCCGCTTGACCAGCCGCCGGCTCACCAGCTCACGCTCGCCGACCTCGAGCCGGAGGTGGCGTCGTCCCAGCGGGCGACTTGACCCGGGGGCGGAGCGGCGAGAGGCGATGCGGCGACGGCGGCGCGGCCGAAGGCGGGGCGGCGACGATTCGTGCCGGGTTCGCTCGTGCACGTCGAGCGTGAGGAGCACGAACGCTGGCAGCGCTTCGCCGACGCCCGCGAGCACCAGCTGAGCGAGGGGCGCGCGAGTCGGTCAAAAGCATGTCGGCCGCCGAATCTGGCGGCCCGCCGAAGCCGCCCACGCCCGGCCGTTAGCTTTACGGGGGTCCCCATGACCTCGCTTCCCCCCGGCCCCCGGCTACCCCGCGTCATCCAGACCGCCGGCTTCATCGTCGGCGGAGTCCGCTTTCTGGAGGCCTGCCGGCGCCGCTACGGCGACATGGTGAGTCTGGGGACGCTGTTCGACAGCGGCTTTGTGATGGTGTTCGATCCGGCGCTGGTCAAGGAGCTCTTCCAGGGCTCAGGCGACCAGCTGCACGCCGGCGAGGCCAATGCGCTGCTGGGCCCGGTGCTGGGCGAGCGCTCGGTCCTGCTGCTCGACGGCGCCGAGCACCTGCGCCAGCGCCGGCTGATGCTGCCCGCCTTCCACGGCGCCCAGATGCGCGCCTGGATGGAGACCATGCGGGAGGCGGCCGATCTGGAGATCGACTCCTGGCCGGTCGGCGAGCCGTTCTCGATCTTCAAGAGCATGCAGTCGCTGACCCTGCGGGTGATCATCCGCGTGGTGTTCGGCTACGAGCCGGGGCCCGAGTCCGATGAGCTCCAGCGACGGCTGATCGCGATGATCGAGCCCGTGGCGCGCCCGCGCGGGCTGCTGCTCGCCCAGCTTTTGGCCCGCTTCGGCGTGGGTGCGGAGCGCCGCGCGCTGACCCGCTTCGAGGCCAAACGCGAGGCGGTGGACGAGCTCCTCTACGCGGAGATCGCCCGGCGCCGCGCCGACCCCGGGCTGGCGGCGCGCACCGACGTGTTCTCAGAGCTGCTGGTGGCGCAGGACGAGCAGGGCGGGCGCCTGTCCGACCGCGAGGTCCGCGACGAATTGGTCACTCTGCTGCTCGCCGGCCACGAGACGACCGCCGTCGGCCTGGCCTGGACGTTTGACCTGCTGCTGCACACGCCGGCGGTTCACCAGCGGGCCTGCGAGGCCGGCGACGAGTACCTCGACGCGGTCGTCAAGGAGTCCCTGCGGCTCCGCCCGGTGATCCCCGGGGTGGGGCGCGTGGTGCGCGGCGCGCCGTTCCGGCTCGGCGGCTACGAGATCCCGGTCGGCTATGAGATCAACCCGTCGATCCGGGTGATCCACCGCCGCGCCGACCTGTACCCCGAGCCCCACGCCTTCCGTCCCGAGCGCTTCCTCGGCCCCGACGCGCCGGATACCTACACCTGGATCCCGTTCGGCGGTGGCACCCGCCGCTGCCTGGGCGCCAGCTTCGCGCTGATGGAGATGCGGATCGTGCTGTCCCGCGTGCTCGAACGCTGCACGCTGCGTGCGGCCCACCCCACGCCGGAGAAGCCCGCCTTCCGGGGCATCACCGTGGCGCCGCAGGGCGGCGTGCGGGTGGCGCAGGAGCGCCCGCCGGCGGCGGCGGTCGCGTCCTCCGGCGCGGGCGAACTTTCGCATTCTGCTTTCGCCTAGGTCAGATGCAGTGGGGAAGTTCGCCCAGACCTACCGGCTCCCCGCGGCGTAGCGGACGATCGACAGGTCGGTCAGCCACTCCACAGGCGCGCGGTCGTCGGTGAACACGGTGCCTCCGCGCAGCGCCGGCCCCAAGCGTGCCTCCAAACTCGCCGCCAGCCCCTGCAGCTCCGGCGGCAGCCGCCGCGCCGCGCGCATCATTCGCGCTGCCGACAGCGGCCGCGTGCTCGCCAGCACCAGCGAGTTGCCGTTGCTGACCCAGTCACGGATCACGTAGCGGAACACCGAGTGCAGCGTGCGGGTCACGACCTGCTCCAGCTCATTTGAGCCCGGAATGTGGCCGACGTTGACGATGATCACCCCGCCCGGGCGGAGGTGCGCCCTAACCAGCGCGAAGAACTCCCGGGTCACCAGGTAGAACGGGATGTAGGGCTGGCGGTAGGCGTCGAGGAAGATCGCGTCATAGCGCGCGCGGGCCGACTCAAGCCACGGGCGGGCGTCCGCCGTGTAGAGGTGCAGCCGCGGCCCGCGCAGCGCGAAGTAGCGCCGGCCGATCGAGCTCAGCGCGCCGTCGAGCTCCACCGCGTCGACCCGCGTGCGCGGGAAGTAGTGGCCGTACGCCCGCGCCACCGTGCCCGCCGCATCGCCGAGGATCGCCACCCGTCCCGGTACCCCGCGCGAGCCCACGAGCGGCGCCACCAGGAAATCGTCCCAGTAGCCGCCGGTCAGATAGCTCCACGGCCGGTAGAGCGAATGGACCGCCACGCCCTCGTTGAGCTGCAGCCAGCGCTCGCCGTCGGCGAACTGGAGCACCCGCGCGTACTGATACTGGGTCTCGGCCGAATAGATCACCTTCGCGCCCGCCACGTCGGTGCCCACCGACGCCGGGGGAATCGCCAGAAGTCCCGCGATCACCAGCGGCACCACCACGAACCGCCGCCCCAGCCCCGGCACCGCGACCAGGCTCAGCGCCAGCGCGAACACCAGGAAGGTGCGGTGGGTACCGATCAGCGGGATCAGGAGGAGCGCGGCGGCGAACGTGCCGGCGAGCGAGCCGGCGGTCGAGATCGCATACAGCCGTCCGGTGACGGTGCCCGCCTCGCTGACGCGCCCGAGCGCCAGCCGGTTGGCGTACGGCGCGACCGTGCCGAGCAGCAGCACGGGCACCGCCACCAGCACCAGCACCGCAACCAGGGACCCGAGGAAACCCCCCACCGACAGCGCGCCGAGCGCCTTGACCGACAGGTGCAGAAATGGATCGGCGGCAAACGGGACGACCGCCAGCAGCGCGCCCGCCACCATCACCACGCCCGCCAGCCCGGGCAGATCGCCGCGGCGGTCGGCCAGCTTTCCGCCGAGCCAGTAGCCGAGCGACAGGGCCACGAGCACCGTCGCGATCGTGTTGGCCCAGATGATCGTCGAAGCTCCGAAGTACGGGGCCAGCAGCCGGGCGGAACCGATCTCCGCGCCGAGGCTGGCGGACCCCACCACGAACGCCAGCACGCGGACGTAGCCGAGCGGCGGCCGTTCCGGCGCCGGCGCGGAGGCGGGCGGGGCCTCGGGAGCGGTGGTGGTCGCCGTCAAGACGGCAGCGGGCTAGTCGTGGCGGGCGCTGGTCCTACCGTGCGAGCCCGGGAGGGAGAACCCGGTGAGCTTCTTGACCGCCTGGTCGGCGAACAGCCGCGGCTCGGTCTTCTCGAGGAGGCGCTGGAGCTCGCGTCGCTCCCGCTCGCTGAGGTTGGCTCTCCGCCCCCGGCCGCGGCGGACAAGCTCCACGATCCGCCGCCGCTCGGTGCCGTCGAGCTTGGCGAGGTGCTGGCGGGCGAGCAGCGCGAGCTCAGCCAGGACGATCAGCCGGGCGGCCGGCACGCGCCGGAGGGTACGAGGGACGGAGGGCATCGGTCCATCAGTGTAGGCACACGCGCGGGTAGGCTCCGCGGCCATGGCTGCGCTGAGCTTCGCCGAGCGCCCCGCGGACGGCGAGCCGCGGGGACTGCTCGTCCTCCACCACGGCCGCGCCACCAACGAGTACGACCTGCTCCCGCTGGCTGACGTGCTCGACGCCGAGCGCCGGCTGCACGTCGTCAGCCCGCGGGCGCCGCTGCCCTACCTGGACGGATATCGCTGGTACGAGACCCCGCGGGTCGGCCATCCCGACCCCGACACGTTTCACGCCGCATATCGCCAGCTCGCCGAGCTCCATGACGAGCTGTGGGAGCGGACGGGGCTGGCGGCGGACCGGACCGTGCTCGGCGGCTTCTCGATGGGCACCGTGATGAGCTACGCGCTGGGGCTCGGCGGCGGTCGCCCGGCCCCGGCTGGGATCCTCGCGTTCTCCGGGTTCATTCCGACCGTCGAGGGCTGGGAGCCCTCGCTCGAGGACCGGCCCTCGACCCGGGTCCTGATCGCCCACGGGCAGCTGGATCCGGTGATCGGCGTCAGCTTTGCGCGCGGCGCCCGGCAGCTGCTTCAAGCGGGCGGCCTGGAGGTCGACTACCGCGAGTCGGGCGCCGCCCACAGCGTCGACCCGGGCGACATCCCGCGGGCCACCCGGTGGTTGGCGGCGACGCTCACGCCGTGACGCTCGTCACCGAGCTCGAGCTGCCGCTGCTTGACCACACGGACCCGGCGCTGCGCGGGGATCGCTACCGCGAAGCGATGATGGCTCTGCGCGGACACGACGGCTGGCTCGCCGCCAACCCCTTCGGCTACACCGTGCTCGACCGCGAGAGCGGAGAGTTCTTCCTGCGCACGCGCCAGGCGGTGTTCCCGGGGCTGACGATCGCCCAGCTGTTCGAGATCTCCGCGGGGCCGCTGCACGAGGAGATCGTGCGCAACATCATCAACCTCAACGGCGAGGACCACGGCCGGCTGCGCCGGCTGGTCAACCCGGCGCTCGCGCCGCGCGCGGTCGAGCGCTACCGCCCCGCGATGCGCCGGTTCCTCGAACAGCTGATCGAATCGGTCGACGGCGACGGCCGGCTCGACTTCGTCGAGCAGTTCGCCAAGCCCTACCCGTCGCTGGTCATCGCCGAGGTGATGGGGGCGCCGCTGAGCGCCCCGCCTGCACCACTGGTCCAACTGGATCCAGCGGCAGTTCGATCCGGAGAGCCTGCTCAGCGAACGCGGCCGGATCGAGGAGGCCGTGGCCGAGTTCTACGCCTACGAGGATCAGCTGATCGCCGCGCGGCGCCAGGCGCCCGGCGATGACCTGATCTCGTCGCTCATCCGCGCCGAGGACGAGGGGGATCGGCTCAAGCACGACGAGCTGCGCAACCTGGTGCTGAACATCCTGGTCGGCGGCGTCGACACCAGCCAGAGTCAGCTCGCCCACACGATCCGGCTGCTGGCCGAGCACCCCGACCAGTGGGAGCAGCTCCGGGCCGACTCGCGCGGGCTGGCGCTGGCCGCGGTCGAGGAGGGGCTTCGCTACGAGCCGATCACGCCGTTCACGGCCCGGATCACGACGGCCGAGGTTGAGCATCGCGGCGTCGTCTTCCCGCCCGGGTCGATCGTGCTGGTCTCAGCCTGGCACGCCAACCGAGACGGCTTCGGCGAGGACCGCTTCGACATCGTCGCCGAGCGCCCCCGCGCCCGCGCGCTGACCTTCGGGGCGGGGGTCCACTACTGCGTCGGCGCCAACCTAGCGCGGGCGGAGATCGAGGAGGCGGTGGCGTTCCTGGCCGAGCGGGTGGACACGCTCGAGCTCGACGGGACGCCGGAGTTCGGCACCCCGTCTGGCATCTACGGGCTCGAGCGGCTGCCGCTCAAGGTCCGGCGGTCGGGAGCTGGACGGCCCTGATCGGAGCTGATCGACCCTGATCGCTCACGCCGCGCGCCACAGCGCGTCGTCACCCAGCGGCTCGCGGACCGCGCGACCGGCGCCGACCAGCTCGAGCAGGGCCACCTCGGCCGCCGCCCGGTCGGGGGACTCGTTGTTGCCGGCCATCAGCGCCGCCACCTCCTGGGTGGTCAGTCCGTCGGTGAAGAACTGAAGCAGCGGCGCCGGCTCCTCGGGCGGCTCGTGGCGCTCGAGCGTTGGGTCGAGGTTGGCGATCAGCACGTCATACGCCTCGACCGGCTGAAACCCGCCGGCCACCAGCCGGGTGCCATTGGTGGCGAACACGACGCTCGGCGCGGTGAAGCGCACGGGACCGTCGGTTACCCGCGTCTTGCCCTGCAGCTCGGCCGCCGAGCCCGCGGCTGAGCGCGTCTCCTCGCGATCGCGCTCGTAGGCCTCCACCACGTCCGGCGCGTCGATCCGCGCCACGAGCGCCTCGGCGTCGATGCCCGGCACCGCCCGCAGCGCCTGCACGAGCTGGTGGTCGTCGTCGAGCAACAGCGGCGTGGTGAAGTTCGCCAGCTGTAGCTCCCGGAACACCCGCCACTCGGTGCCGGGGTGGTCCAGCCGTGCCGCCACCACCACGCGACACGCCCGCGAGGTCCCGCTGAGGCGCTCCTTCGGCGCCGCCGAGAACGGCATCCCATAGCGGCGGCGAAACAGCGCCTGACCGAGCGCGCCCCGCAGCGGCGTGTAGCCGCGCTCGGCGTACTGCGAGGCGGTTTCGGTCAGGCCGATGGTCACCAGCCGCCAGTTCAGCTGCTCGCGGTAGCGCCACTCGATCACCCGCAGCGCGGGGCTCTCCGAATACGCCCAGGGACAGGCGGGGTCGCTGTACAGAGTCGTCTCGATCATCTAGTTGATGCCTCAAGTATATGAACCATGCGCTCGGCGCGGTCGCTGGCTCTGGCCTGGTCGCGCATCCCGGGCTCCCGTGGCGGGCAAACATCGACCGCGGTGCGCACCGCCGCCGCGTCGAAGCCGGCGCGTCTCAGGGCCGCCACGACCTCCTGGGGCGAGGCGAAGTGCAGGTGAACCCTTCCCCGAACGAACAGCGACAGCAACACGCGGAAGGCCCGGACGCTCACGTCCTGACCGGCGCCGACGTGGATGTCGGAGATGTAGCGGCCGCGACCAAAGCCGCTCAGCACCCCCGCGAAACGCGCCCAGATCTCCTCGACGGCACCGGTCGGCAGGTACCCGAGCAGGCCCTCGGTGATGATCACGAGCCCGTGCTCGGGGTCGAGCTCGGCCGAGACGGCGGGAAGGCTCGCTGGCCCCTCGCCCCGCAGCACGTCCAGCTCGACCACGCGGTGGCGCTCGCCCAGTGAGCCCATCCGCTCGAGCGCCCGCCGCTTGCGCGCCACCATCCCGGGCAGGTCGGCCTCGACGTAGGTCAGCTGCGGGTAGCGGCTCACGAACCGCCATCCGCGCGCCGAGAGACCGGCGGCGACCTCGATCACCTGCCGGATGCTGAAGCGCTCCACCGCCCGCTCCAGCAGCGCGTCGATGGCGCGGTGGCGGGCCAGCAGGTAGGTCTCGAGCGTCCCGCGGCCGATCAGCTTCCCCGCGAGCATCGCCGGCTGCAGCGACTCGAACAGGATCCGTCCCTCGATCGTCTCAAGCTCGGGATGCGACAGGCCGTTGCGCGCCCACACATAGCCCGTGTAGTGGGCGGTCGGGCTGATCGTCTCCGAGCCGCCGCTCACCCGAGCGCCTCCGAAAGCCGGTCGAGCAGCGCAGCCTGGGCCGGGTTGATCTTCGCGCGGGCCTCCTCAACCCCGAACCACTCCGCGCGGTCCACCTCGGGCACCTGAACGAACGACCCGCCGCGCGGCGGCCACTCGAGCGCGAACGTGTTGCTCTGGACCGCATCGACGTCGAGATCGCCCTCAAGCCCCCATGCCGACACGCGCTTGCCACCCCGCTGGCGGACCTCGCCGAGATCGATCGGGGCCCCCGCGGGCGGCGCAACCCCCAGCTCCTCCTCGAACTCGCGTCGCGCCGCCTCCCGCGGATCCTCGTCGGCCTCGTACTCCCCCTTGGGGATCGACCACGCGCCCTCATCCCGCCGAGCCCAGAACGGGCCACCGGGATGGACCAGCAGCACCTCGAGCCCGCGCGGCGTGCGGCGGTAGAGCAGGATCCCGGCACTCCGGCGCGCACCGCGTGCTCGCGAGGTCACGGGCGGCACCTTGCCTGTTGGCGACCCGTCAGGAGGATTGACGCCGGCCAGGCAAGTCAACCGACCGGCTCTTCGGTCACATCCCGCGCCACCAGCGCAGCGTACGCACCACCCGTGGCCAGCAGTTCCTCGTGCGTCCCGCGCTCGACGATCCGCCCGCCGTCGAGCACCACGATCTGCTCGGCATCGCGGACCGTGGAGAGGCGGTGCGCGATCGTGATCGTCGTCCTGCCCTCCGCCAGCCGCTCGAGCGCCGCCTGGACCGCCGCCTCGGTCTGAGTGTCGAGCGAGCTCGTCGCCTCATCGAGCACCAGGACCGGCGGGTTGCGCAGGATCGTCCGGGCGATCGCCATCCGCTGCTTCTCCCCGCCGGAGAAGCGGTAGCCGCGCTCACCCACGACGGTGTCGTAGCCGTCGGGCAGCGACCTGATCAGCGCGTCGATCTGCGCTGTGCGGGCCGCGGCTTCGATCTCCTGGTCGGTCGCGTCGGGCCGAGCGAAGCGGAGGTTCTCACGCACGCTGGCGTGAAACAGGTAGGTCTCCTGCGAGACCACCCCCACCGTGTCGGCCAGCGACTCGAGGCCGAGCGACCGGATGTCGATGCCGTCGATCGTCACCCGGCCCCGCTGCGGCTCATACAGCCGCGCGACCAGATAGCCAAGCGTCGTCTTGCCCGCCCCCGTCTCGCCGACGATCGCGGTGCGAGTCCCGGCCGGGACGTCGAGGTTGATGTCGCGCAGCGTCCACTCCTCCGCGCCATCGCCCAGGTAGCGGAACCACACGTCCTCAAAGCGCACCTCCCCCAGCACCTCTTCCCGGCGCAGGGTCACCGGATCGGGCGCCTCGACAATGTCGATCGGAAGGTCGAGGTACTCGAAGATCCGGTCGAACAGCGCCAGCGACGCCTGCATCTCAGCCTGCACGCCGAGCAGCGACTGGATCGGGAACAGCAGCCGGGTCTGAAGCGTCGTGAACGCCACCACGGTTCCGATCGAGATCCCGTGCCCGACGAAGCTCTGGCCGGCCAGCCAGTAGATCAGCGCCGGCTGGACCGCGAAGGTGAACTGGATCGTGGCCATCAACCAGCGTCCGGCCATCCGCGAGCGGACCTCGAGGTCGGCGATCCCCTTTGACTCGTTCGTGAAGCGCTCGGCGAGGTCGTGGCCGCGACCCATCGTCTTGCCGAGCAGGATTCCCGAGACCGACAGCGACTCCGCCACCAGCGCCGAGAGGTCGGCCAGCTGGCGCTGCTGCTGGGTGGTGATCGTCCGGCGCACCTGGCCGACGCGGCGGGTCAGGTACACCGAGGGCGGGACGAACGCCAGCGAGATCAGCGCCAGCCGCCAGTCGAGCAGCAGCATCGCCACCAGCGCCGCGATCACCGTCGTCGCGTTCTGCGCGATCGTCGTCGCCGTCGTCGTCACGACCGAGTCCAGGCCGCCGATGTCGTTGGCGATGCGCGACTGGATCTCGCCTGTCCGCGTGCGGGTGAAGAAGGCCAGCGACATCCGCTGGAGGCGGTGGTAGACCGCGGCGCGCAGGTCGTGCATCACGCGCTGGCCGACGACGTTGGAGATATAGGTCTGCCACACGCTCGTGGCGTTGGAGAAGATCGCCACCCCGATCATCCCCAGCACGTACAGGGTCAGGGCCGTGTCGTTGCGCTTGAACAGCCCATCGTCGAGCGCGTCGCGGATGAAGAACGGGTTGAGCATGCTCACCCCCGCCGAGATCATGATCAGCACCAGCACCGCGATCAGCCGGCCGCGGTAGGGCTTGAACAGAGCGAGGATGCGCGGCATGTCGCGCTCGCGCGCGGGATCCATCAGCTCCGGCGGCTTCTGCTCGGCGCGGCGGAACGAGCGCATCGCGCCGGTGCCCGCCGACCCGTTCGCAGCTCCCAGTCCGTGTCCTCCAAAACTCATGCTGTTGCATGATGACGCACGCCGACCAGGCAACATCCAGGCCGATGCGTGCACGTCCCCCCCTGGCCTGGCAGACCCAGTTCCTCCTGCTCTCGGCGATCTGGGGGTCGAGCTTCCTGTTCATCAAGGTGCTCGGCGAGCACTGGTCGGCGTTGTGGGTGGCCTTCGCGCGCATCGGCCTTGGCGCGCTCACCCTGTTGGCGCTGCTGGCCATCAGGCGCGAACCGCTGCCGGCCAGCCGCCGGGTCTGGCTGCACTGCGCGGCGGCAGCCGTCGTGTTCAACGCCGTGCCATGGGTGCTGTTCGCCTACGGCGAGCAACACACGTCCTCGATCGTGGCCGGCCTGTGGAACGCCACCACACCGCTCTGGGTGCTGCTGATCTCACTTGGGGCGTTCGCCGACGAGCATCCAAGCCGGTCGCGCGCGGTGGGGCTGGGGATCGGATTCGTCGGAGTGGCGACGCTGCTCGGCCCGTGGCGCGGCCTCGGCGGAGGCCAGCTGATCGGCCACGTGGCCTGCGGCAGCGCGGCCCTGTGCTACGGGCTGGGGTTTCACTACACGCGCCGCTACCTGGCCGGCCGCGGCGAGAGCGGCGTCGCGCTGTCGGCCTGCCAGCTGATCGCGGCGGCTCTGATGCTGGCGCCGTTCCTGGCGCTGAGCCGCGCGCCGAGCACCCACGTGGGCCTGGACGTGCTGGGCAGCCTGCTCATGCTCGGCGCCGTGTGCAGCGGGCTCGCCTACGTGATCAACTACGCGATCATCCGCGCCCGCGGAGCGACGGTCGCCTCCACGGTCACCTACGTGATCCCGGTCGTCTCGACCGCGCTCGGCGCCGCGGTGCTCGGCGAGCAGCTGCACTGGAACCAGCCGTTGGGAGCCCTCCTGCTGCTGCTGGGGATCGCGGTCTCACAGGACCGCGTGACGCTCCTCACCCCAGCTCGAGCTCGCCCTGAGCGGATGGGTAGCTGAGCGCGTGGCCGGGACCGAGCACCGCAAACGGAGTCAGCTCGTGCGCCACCGGCTCCGCCCGCACACCGAGGTGCAGCACCGTCCAGCCGCGGATGACGAGCGCGTCGGCGATCAGCCGGCGGTGACAGCGCCACCACTGCGCCTCCGCGCACATGATCGCGCTGCGGCGCTCCGCCGCCATCGCCATCAGCCCGGCCAGCGCCGCCAGGAACTCCTCGCTGGCCATGTAGTCGGCGTAGCCCCGGAACGCCGGGTGCTCCCAGCCGCGGTTGACCGAATCCGGGCGCGGCCGGCGGAATCCGCCCAGCGCCGGCTCGTGGCGGTACTCGATCCCGCAGTCCGCCAGCGACCCCGCCAGCGCGCCGGCCTCGAACTGCGGATTGCGCCGCGAGCGAGGCACGGTCCGCACGTCGATCAGCCGACCGACGTCCACCGTCCGCAGCAGCCCGATCAGCTGCTCGACCGGACGGGTCGAGTGGCCGACCGTGTGGATCGTGCGAGGGCCGCCGGCCACCACCCGTGCGCGAGCGCTACACCGTCTCCCCGGGGCGCTGGAAGATGATCTCCGGCACCACGCAGGCGGGCGAAAGCCGCAGCAGGAACCGCAGGGCCTCGGCGATGTCCTCGGGGCGGATCATCTCCTCCGGCGGAACCGACTCCTTGACGAACTCGGTCATGTCCGTGTCGACAAATCCGGGGGCGAAGGCGACGGACTTGATCCCCTCGCCGTTCAGCTCCTTGTTCATCGCCTGCGTATAGCCGATCACCGCGGCCTTGGTCGCCGAGTAGACCGAGAGCCAGGGTTGCGGCGACTTGCCGGCGATCGAGGCCAGATTGACGACCAGCGCGTTGTGATGCTCGGCCCCTGCCGCTCGCAGCAGCTCGAGGCACTCGCGGTAGAAGAGGATGATCGCCCGCAGGTTGACGCCGAGCTGCATGTCGACGTACTTGGTCTGGTGCTCCCCGGCCGCCGCGCCGATCCCCACCCCGGCGTTGTTGACCAGCACGTCGAGCCGCCCGTAGTGGTCTCGGTGCAGCCGCACCACCTCGCGAATCGACTCCTCGTCGGCCATGTTGCCGGCGAGATACTCAACCTCATGGCCCTGCTCGCGCAGGCTGCGGGCCGCCTGCTCCAGCCCTTCCGGCTTGCGAGCGGTGATCGTCAGGCCATAGCCGGCCTCGGCCAGCGTGCGGGCGAGGGCGAACCCAATCCCGCGGGAGGCTCCGGTGACGATGGCGGCGCGTTCGGGCAAGGTGTCGGAAATCTAGGCGCGTGCGGGCAAGGGTGTCGGAAATCTATCCCCGACCGGGGAACGCGCGCTTTGAGCCTCCCCTACGCTGTCGGAAGTGCGGATCGAGTGGTATGGCCAGGCAGCGTTTCGGTTGGTGGCGCCGCAGGCGACGGTGTTCATCGACCCGTTCGCCGACGTCGCGCCAATGGCCGCGCGCGGGATCCAGTTCGACTACCCACCGATCGAGGGCGTGAGCGCCGACCTCGTGCTGGTGACCCACGAGCACCTCGATCACAACGGCGTCGAGGCGATCGAGGGCGATCCGCCCGTCCTGCGGTCAACCGCCGGGCGGCTCGAATCGCCGATCGGAGAGGTCGTCGCGATCGCCTCCGAGCACGACGCCGCCGCCGGCACCGAGCGCGGTCCCAACACCATCTTTGCCTTCACCCTCGACGGGCTGCGAATCGTGCACTTCGGCGACTTCGGCCAGCGAGCGCTGCGTGACGAGCAGGCGGCGGCGATCGGCTCCCCCGACCTGCTGTGCCTGCCGATCGGCGGCGGCCCCACGATCGGCGCCGAGCAGGCGGTGCTGATCATCGAGCGGCTCGAGCCACAGTGGGTGGTACCGATGCATTACCGCACGCCGCGGATCGGCTTCCTCGAGCCTCCCGACCAGTTCCTCGAGCGCGTGCCGAACATCCAACGGCTCAGCGAAACCGCGTTCGAGACCTCCGAGCTCGGCGGCGACGCGCCGCTTGTCGTGGTTCCGGCTACGCCGTAGCGCTGACCCGCGCTCCGGCTACGCCGTAGCACTGACCCGCGCCAGCAGCTCACGCCCGACCCGCTGAAGCCCCCGCAGGTAGTCCAGGTGGGCCGCCCACGCCGGGTGGACCTCGAGCGCTTCGGCGAGGTTGATCGTGTCCAGGTGCGCGTCGAGCAGTTCGTAGAGCACAGCGCTCAGATCGTCGGCCGGCGCGGTATCGCTCGGGTCAGCGTCGATCACAACCCTCTGGGCCGGGAGCATGACTCGGCCGGCGGACGGACCGACTCCGCCGCGGACGGACCGGTTCAGCGCCGCCGCGCTGCCGCCTCGAGCGCCGGATTCGCCCAGCCGCCGTCGACCGGATTGACGTTAACCCCCGGCGGCACGATCTCGTCGATCCGCTCCAGCACGTCGTCCGCCAGCTGCACGTCGGCCGCGCTCAGCTGGGATTCCAGGTGCTCCATCGTGCGCGGCCCGATGATCGCGGCGGTGACCGCGGGATGACGGATCACGAAGGCGATCGCCATCTCGATCAGCGTCATGCCCGCCTCCTCAGCCAGCCGTGCCAGCGCGTCGGCGGCCTCGAGCTTGCGCTGGTTGGCGGGCTGGGACATGTCGTAGCGGCCGGGTATCCGCTCGGCGCGCCGCGACTGCGGAAGGTCATCCCCGACGCGGTAGCGACCGCTCAGCCAGCCACCGGCGAGCGGGCTCCAGGGAATCACGCCCATTCCGTAGCGTTGGCACGTGGGCAGGACGTCGTTCTCGATGCCCCGGACCAGAATCGAGTACGGGGGCTGCTCGCACACGAACCGCTCCCGGCCGCGCCGCTCGGCCGC
Organism: Solirubrobacteraceae bacterium; assembly: GCA_036788555.1. Taxonomy (GTDB): domain Bacteria; phylum Actinomycetota; class Thermoleophilia; order Solirubrobacterales; family Solirubrobacteraceae; genus Palsa-465. The sequence continues at coordinate 23,861 of DAIQND010000014.1, forward strand.
CCACTGCGCCTCGACGATCTGGCTTGCCG
>DAIQND010000015.1:0-22475 GCA_036788555.1 Solirubrobacteraceae bacterium
GGGGGCCAGAGGCCCGCCACGGGGCGTACTCGAAGAAGATCATCTGCTCGGCGGCCCGGCCGGCCGCGAGCGCAGTCGCCAGCGCTTCCTCGACCTGCCCCTGGGCCCGGCGCAGCTCGGCCAGGGCGTAGAGGCGCATCGCGTCCTCCAGGTCGTAGGGCTCAGCGAGCGGCGCGTCCTCGGTGAGTGCGGCCTCGGCCGCGTCCGGCTGTTCGGCCTCGATCATGCACAGCGCATATTTGGCCGCCGCGCCGCGGGCGAACTGCGCCCAGCCATAGCGGCGGGCATCCCGCGTCGCCTCCAGGTCGGCGACGGCGTCGTTGATCCGGCCCTGGAGGAATCGGGGGCTGCTGCGGATAAAGCTCGCGGTGGCGAAGCCAAGCGGCGAGCCCCGCCGGCGCGCGTCCTGAATCGCCACGTCGGCCACCTCGGCCGCCCGCTCCAACGCGCCTGCCGAGCACAGGGCGTTGGACACGATCCGCCAGCCGATCCATTGCGGCGCTGCCTGTTTGAGGATCAGGCCGCGATCCCAGGCCCGCTCAGCCAGCTCTACCACCTTCTCGGCGGGCTCACCGGCGTGCACCGCTTCGAGGGCGGCGTGTGCGAGCAGCAGCCGCTGACCCTGGCTGGCCGGGGTGAAGGGAAGATCGCTCAGCCAGCGTGACGCCCGGGCGGCCGCGCGGGCGCGGACGCCCGGCACGAGCGTGGCGGAGGCGATGAAGCCGGTCTCCAGCTGGTCACGCAGCTCGCTGTCGGAGCTCGCCTCCGCCTCCAGCTCTTCGAGTCCTCGCCCGAACGCCCGGGCCGCGGCGGCATGGTCGCCCTGCGTGTCGTAGGAGCGGCCGAGCTCGAGCGCGAGCTCGGCGCGTCGCGTGGGAGAACCGATGCCGTCGATCGCCGCTGTCAGGTGCTCGGTTGCCTGCGGGAGCCCGAGCAGCGTCTCGGCCGCTCCGAGCTCACCGAGCAGCTCGGCTCGCTCGTCGGGTTCCGGCGGCTCGCGCAGCGCCCGCTCGAGATAGCGGATCGCTGATTGGGGCGCGGAGCTGGCGCGCGCCTCACGAGCGGCGGCTCGCAGCCGGTCGACGACCCAGGGGTCGCCCTGGTCGCGGCCGAGGAGCAGGTGCGCCGCGACGCGCTCCGCCCCCGCGCCGTCGCGATACAGCACGCGTGATGCGTCCAGGTGCCGGCTCGCCCGTTCGGAGGCGGGAATGTCCTGCTCGATCGTTTGACGAACGACCGGGTGGATGAAGCGCAGCGGCTCCTGCGCCAGCAGCACGTCGGCTGCCGCCAGGACATCGGCCGCGCGGCTGGCCTGAGCGATGCTCAGCTCGGCGAGGATCGCGGCATGGCGCAGCGGGACGTCGTCGCCGAGCTCGGCCACCGCCCGCGCCAGCGCGCCCGCCTCCGAGCCCAGCCGGCCCACCCTTACCCGCAGCGAGCGCGCAACCGCGTCGGGGACCAGGGACCGAGCCCGGCGGGCCAGGGCCTCACCCGAAAGGCCGCCCTCCTCGGCCAGTGCACGGATCAGCGCGTGCAGGAAGAACGGATTGCCTCCGGTGACCTCACGGCAGACGGCGATCAGCCCGGCGTCGACCCGGTCGGCCAGCCCGTCGCGCAGCAGCTCGCCCACGGCTTGGGAGCTGAGCGGCGGCAGCTCGTCGACACGGACCCTGGGATGGGCGGCCAGATGGGTCAAGCCTTCGTTCCATCCTCCCTCCGCGCCCGGCCGCTGGGTCATCACCAGGCCGACCTGCAGCTCGTCGAGCCGATGCAGGAGGTAGAGGATCAGCTCCAGCGAAGGGCCGTCACACCAGTGCAGGTCGTCGATCGCCAGCAGCGCCGGGCAGGACTCCACGGCCGCCGCCAGCACCGTGAACAGTCCATGCGAGACCGCCAGATGGTCATCCACGCGCCGCTCGCCGGGGGCTGCCTCGGCGCCTTCGAGCATCAGCACCCGCGGCGGCGCATCCGCGAGCAGCGCGCGTCGTTGTTCGGCCGATACCCCGGCCAGCAGTGAGCGCAGCAGCTGGGCGGCGACACCGAAGGCGAGGTTCTGCTCGAGCTCAGCCCCCGCCGCGCGCACGACGCGCAGGCCCCGCGCCCGCGCGCCCTCGCTGGCCACGTCCTGCAGGCAGGTCTTGCCCATCCCGGCGTGGCCGATCAGCAGCAACGCCCGGCTCTCCCCGCCGGCGGCCGCCGCCACGACGTCGTCGATGACGCTCAGCAGATCTTTGCGTTCGAGCAGCATCGTGCCGCGTTGGATCGCCTGCTTGACTCATCCGCGCCGACGCGGCCACGCACAGCGACAATATAAGTGCAATCGCCGTGGCCGGTGAAGCCGCGTCGGGCTGGGAGGACCAGCGGGTCGCGCCGGCGCGCTGAGTCCAGGGCAAACTCTGGGGTGGCTCCCTGGGGCGAACCGACGACCTGCGGTGCATGATTACCGCCGTGGCTGGATTCGCCCATCTACAGCTGGCGATCGAGATCGATTCCGATCCGATCACGGGGGTCGTTTCAGTGGGGGCGGGGGCACCGGAGCAGTTCAGCGGCTGGATCGAACTGGTGGCAGCGATCGAGTCGGTCAGACGTACCGCATCAAATGGGGGCAGCGAGAACCTGGGGGAGTTCGTGGGGGCGAACGTCAGGGCGATCTAGCCACTGCGGTATCGGGTCGGAGCGGAGCGGTCGTGGGGGTCGTTCCGCCCGGCCCGGGGGGCAGCGCGTAACCGATTCGGGGGCACGGGCCGGCAGGGTGCCGGCCCGAGGCATATTCGGGCTCGGCGCGCCCCGGGTGATCCACCGCGGCGAATAGGATGCCCGGCGTGGGCGGCCGGCTGCGCAACAAGGTGGCACTGATCACGGGTGGCGGCTCTGGGCTCGGGCGCGAGATGGCGCTGCGCTTCGCGGCCGAGGGAGCCACCGTGGTGGTAAACGACATCGATGCCGCGGCGGGCAGCCGCACCGTTGCGGAAATCGCCGGGGCAGCCTCGTTCATCGGCGGTGACGTCGCCGACGAAGCTGCCGTCAACGGGCTCTTCGGCCAGATCGCCCATGCCCACGGTCGCCTCGACGTGAGCGTCCACAACGCCGGAATCATGGATCCGCGCGACGAGGGCGTGACGGATACGCCGCTCGAGGTCTGGGACCGTGTGATCAAGGTCAACCTGACCGGCGTCTTCCTGTGCTGCCGGCATGCCGTGCCGCTGATGTTGATCAGCGACGGCAACTCTTCGCTGATCAACATCGCCTCGTTCGTGGCGCGGATGGGAGCGGCGGTGCCGCAGATCGCCTACACCGCCAGCAAGGGCGGGGTTCTGGCGATGACGCGGGAGATCGCGGTGCAGTACGCCCGCCGGGGGATCCGCGCCAATGCCATCTGCCCCGGCCCGATCCGTACGCCGCTGCTCGAGTACCTGATCGCCGACGAGGCCAAGCGCGCCAACCGGCTGGGCCACATTCCCTCGGGTCGCTTCGGCGAGGCGCGAGACATCGCCAACGCCGCCGTGTATCTGGCCAGCGACGAGTCAGACTGGGTGACCGGCACCGACTTCCTCGTCGATGGCGGGATCACCGCCGCGTACCTGACCGACGAACCGTAAGCGGCCGCGCCGGGACCCCGCGGGAGCGATCGATATGGTGCGAAGGTGGGCGTGACCCGGGACAGCGGGCTGCTCGGCCACGGTGCGCCCCAGGCACCGCATGCCGAGGGAGCCCCCGCGATCACCGTGCGTGGGCTGAAGAAGGCCTACGGCGACGTGCACGCGCTGGCCGGTGTCGATCTCGACGTCGCCGCGGCGAGCGTGCTCGGGCTGTTGGGTCCCAACGGCGCCGGCAAGACGACCCTCGTGCGCATCCTGGCCACGTTGCTGCTGCCGGACGCCGGGACCGCGCGGGTGGTCGGGCTGGACGTGGTGGAGCAGGCGGGGCAGGTGCGTGAGCGCATCGGCCTGGCCGGGCAGTACGCTGCGGTCGACGAGAACCTGACCGGACTCGAGAACCTGACCATGGTGGGCCGTCTGTACGGCATGCCGCGGAGCCAGGCGCGGGAGCGGGGACAGGAGCTGCTCGAGCGCTTCGACCTCGGCGACGCGGCGCGGCGGGCGGTGAAGGCGTACTCGGGCGGCATGCGCCGGCGGCTGGATCTGGCCGCGGCACTGGTCGCCCGTCCGCCGGTTCTGTTCCTGGACGAGCCGACCACCGGGCTTGACCCCCGCAGCCGGCTCGGCCTGTGGGAGGTGATCGAGACGCTGGTGCAAGAGGGAACGACCGTGCTCCTGACCACGCAGTACCTCGACGAGGCCGACCGGCTGGCTGACCGGATCGCGGTGATCGATCACGGGCAGCTGATCGCCGAGGGGACCTCGGATCAGCTGAAGGACCGGGTGGGCGGTGAGCGGCTCGAGGTCCGGCTGGACCACGCCGCTGACGGGACCCCCGCGGCCGAGGCGCTGGCGTCGATGTCGGACGAGGTGCCCTCGGTGCAGGACAGCACCGTGCGTCTGACCGTGCGTAGGCGTGAGGGCGCGATCGTGGAGGCGGTACGGAGACTGAGCGACGCCGGGATCGGGGTCGACGACCTGGCGATCCGTCGCCCGACGCTCGATGACGTGTTTCTGAGCTTGACCGGCCACGCCGCGGAGGAGGAGGGGGATCCGGCCCGATGAGGCGCTTCGTCACCGACGTGGCGGTGATCGCCGAGCGCAACCTCGTGCGCTTCCCGCGCTCGCCCGAGCTGCTGCTGGCGTTCACCGTGCAGCCGATCATGTTCGTGCTGCTGTTTCGCTACGTGTTCGGCGGCGCGATTCGCGTCCCCGCGGGAATCACGTACGCCGAGTTCCTGATCCCGGGGATCGTCGTGCAGAACATCTCCTTCGGCGGCTTCACGACCGCGCTCGGGATCAACGAGGACATGAACAAGGGGTTGATCGACCGCTTCCGCTCGCTGCCGATGTCACGGGCGGCGGTGATGGCGGGACGAACGTTCGCCGACGTCTTCACCAACCTGCTGGGAATGGCGATCCTGGTCGGAACCGGGCTGCTGATCGGCTTCTCGTTTCATACCTCGCTCGGCAGGGCACTGGCCGGAGTCGGGCTGCTGGTGCTCTTCGGCTACGCGTTCTCCTGGTTCTTCGCGCTCGTCGGGCTGCTCGTGAAGTCGCCCGAGGCCGCCAACTCGGCGGGGTTCATCGCCGTGTTCCCGCTCACCTTCATCTCCTCGGCGTTCGTCCCGGTGGCGACGATGCCGGCGGCGCTGCGCGCGTTCGCGCGCGTCAATCCGTTCACGATCGTCGTCGACGCGACCCGCTCGCTATGGATCGGCCTGCCGGCCGGCAGCTACGTGTGGGAGGCGGTGCTGTGGTCGGTGGGGATCATCGCCGTGTTCTCGGTGCTGGCGGTGGCGCGCTACAAGCGCACGGCCGCCCGCGCGTAGCGGATTGGGACGCCGCCGCCTGACTCAGTGCAGCTCGAGGTACTCCTCGAGCTCCCAATCGGTCACGTGGTCGGCGAACCGCTGGAGTTCGTAGCGGCGCATCACCGCATAGGCGCTCACGAACTCCTGACCCAGCATCTCGACGATCCTCTGGTCGGACTCGAGCGCGGCCAGCGATTCCTCCACCGTCGTGGGCAGCTTGGGCTTTGACTCATCCTCCTCGGCCGGACGGGCGGCGGGAGCCTCGAGCTCGAGCTCATCGATGATCCCCAACACCCCGGCTCCCAGCAGCGCTGCGCACGCGAGGTACGGGTTCGACAACCCTGTCGGCGCGCGGTTCTCGACGTGCCGGCTCTTGGCGCTGCCGCCCTTGATGCGCACGAACGCGCTTCTGTCCTCAAGACCCCAGGAGACGTTGGTCGGGCTGAAGGTGTGGGTGCGGCGCCGCTTCAGGCAGTTGAGCGTCGGCGCCAGGAGCGCGTAGATCGCGCGGGCGTGGCGCAGCTGACCGGCGACGAAGCTGCGCCCCGGCTTCGAGAGCCCCCACTCGTGGTCGGGGTCTGCCATCGCGTTCTCGCCCGAGTCGCGCATCAGCAGCCCGATGTGGTTGTGGGCGCCCGACCCCGCGGAATCGGCGAACGGCTTGGACATGAAGGTCGCGATCAGCCCCTCCTGGTGGGCCAGCTCCTTGGCCGCGTTCTTGAAGCTGAAGGCGGCGTCAGGACCCGCCATGCCGCTGCTCGGCCCGAACACGATCTCCCACTGCGAGCCGGCGTACTCCGAGTTGGCGGTGATGATGTCGATCCCGAAGCGCCGGGTCTGCTCGACGATCCGCTCGATCACCGGCACCCATGTGTTGCGGACCGTGTTGAAGATGTGGTAGCCGCTGAACAGCGGCTGGCGGGTGGCGGCGTCGAGCAGGTAGAACTCGGGCTCGATGCCGATCAGCGGCTCGTAGCCGAGCTCGCGGCAGCGCTCGAGCACGCGGCGGAACACGTACCGCGGCGCCGCGCCGAGCGGGCGCCCATCGTCCCAGTAGGTATCGCAGATCATCCGCGCGGTGCCGCTGGCCCAGGGAACGATCGCCGCGGTGCTGGGATCCGGCTTCAGCCGCTGGTCGGCGTAGCCGATCTCCTCGTTGTAGAGGGTTCCCGGCACGACGTCCGAGCGGGTGTCGAGGACCACGGTGCCGCCGTACATGTTCAGCCCCTCGTCGGCGTAGCGGCCGGCGTGCTCAATCGGCACCAGCTTCGAGCGGCTGTTGCCGTGCATGTCCGGCAGCTCGAAGCGGACGTAGCGGATCCCCTGCTCACCCCATCCGGCGAGGACGTCCTCGACGCTGACTGACTGCTCCTCGGTCGTGGCCATCGCTTCTCCCTTCTAGTTATTCCAGATCCTGAGCTGTAGGCCGAGCTCACGGGCCGCCGGTTCCAGGCGGCCTTGAAGCTCGCGCGGCGCCACGGCCAGCACCCCTCCCTCGCGGCCGTCGCCGCGTTTGAGGGCCGCCGCGACCGCGGCCGGAGGCTGTAGGTAGGTCGCGCCCCAGCCCAGCGACGGGTAGGAGTCGCGCACCAGTATCAGCGTGCCGCGGCGGCCTCGGACCAGCTGCTGGAGCTCGACGAAATGCCCGACGTCCCAGTCGGGAGCGGGACGGTCGGGGATCTCCGCGCCGTCGAGCACCGCCACCAATGTCTCGAGCGGTGGCCGGCTGCCCCACAGGCGGCCGGTCCGCAGGTTGGCGATCAGGCGGACCTCGAGCGCCGCGGTGGCGTCGAGGAGGCCGGTAAGGGTGGCGGCCGACCAGGGGCCGGCGAAGGGGATGCAGGTGAGCGCGCCCGCCGAGAGCTCCTCGATCGCCTCGGCCATCCCGCCCGCGGAGGTTCCGGAGCCCGCGGCCGGCGCGCGGGGGAGCGCGTACCGGTAGTCGCGGAGGCTGACCGCGCCCGGCGGGACCTGCGGGCCGGTCTCCACCTGCGGGAGCGTGGTCCCGGCCTGCAGGGCGACCAGGTCCTGGTCGAGCGGCTCGCCCCGCCATTCGGTGATTCCCGCGTCCCGCAGCACGCGCGCGGCGTGGAAGGGGCCACACAGGTTGTCCTTCTGCTGGGGCGCAGTGGGAGATAACTTTCGCCTGGCGAAAGAAATCTCCCAAGGTGGGGCGCCCGCCGCGGCCTCAGTCGACCACTGCATAGCGGCTCGCCGCCTCCCTCAGCGCCTGGAACAGGCGGGTTCGCTCGTTGGCCTCCGGGTGCCACTGGACGCCGAGCGTCCAGCTGCCGTCGGCGGCCTCGAGCGCCTCGATCACGCCGTCCTCGGCGCGCGCGCTCACCAGCAGCCCCTCGCCCACCTCGCCCACCGCCTGGTGATGGTGGCAGTGGACCATGTGAAACTCCTCGCCGGCGGCGCGGGCGGCCAGCGAACCGGGCGTCAACGTCACCACGTGCTCGGCGCCGCGAAAGCTTCCGATCGACCTGCGGTGCGGATGCTCGCCGTCGGCGCTGAGCAGGTCCTGGGCCAGCGTGCCGCCGTACGCCACGTTGAGGATCTGCATCCCGCGGCAGATCCCGAGCACGGGCAGCCCTCGCTCGATCGCGGCGAGGATCAGCGCGATCTCGAAGCGGTCGCGCTCGGGGTAGGTCGCCTCGGTCGCGGGCTCGCGCGCGGCGCCGTAGACCTCGGGGTCGATGTCGGCGCCCCCGATCAGGAGCAGCGCGTCGATCCGGCCCAGCAGCTCGAGCGGCGCCCGCTCGTCCACCGGCAGCAGCACGGCGATCGCGCCCGTGCGCTGCACCGAGGCGACGTAGGAGTCGGCCACCAGGTGTGCGTCCTGGTCCCAGAACGCCCAGCGCGCGCGCTCCCGCACGGCGCAGATCCCGATCACCGGCTCAGACGGCACGCTCGTAGCGCTCCCGCTCCCAGTCGCTCACCGACTTGCGCCAGGCATCGAGCTCCCACACCCGCGAGGTGCGGTAGTAGTCGCAGAACGTCTCGCCGAGCAGCCGGCGGAACCCCGGCGCGCCGTCGAACGCCGCGACCGCGCTCTCGAGGGAACCGGGCAGCGGAGGCAGGTCGCTGCGCGCCGAGGCGTCGCCCTCCACCGGCGGGGGCGGCGTGGCACCGCGAGAGATCCCGTCGGCGGCTGCGGCCACGAGCGCCGCCAACGCGAGATACGGGTTGGCGTCGGCGCCCGGCCGGCGGCACTCGATCCGCCAGCGGCTCGTCTGCTCGCCCCGGATCGCCCGCACGGCGCACGAGCGGTTCTCAAGGCCCCAGCTGGCGTTCACCGGAGCAAACCAGCCGGGGACAAGCCGCTTGTAGGAGTTGACCGTCGGGCCCAGCATCAGCGACGCGGCGCCCAGATGCTCGAGCACGCCGGCGATTGCGGCGGCGAACGGCGACGGGAGCTCGTCGCCGGAACCGCCGAACGCGTTGGCGCCGCCTGACCAGCACGAGAGGTGGACGTGCCCGCTCGAGCCCTCCTCGCCGGGCGCGGTCTTGGCGAGGAAGCTCGCCCGGAGTCCCATCGAGGCGGCCACCTCCTTGACCGCCAGCTTCACGAACACCGCGTCATCGGCGGCCCGCAGCCCCTCGCGCGCGGCGATGTTCAGCTCGAGCAGCCCCGGCCCTGCCTCGGTATGCACCGCCGAGAGCTCGACGCCGAGCGCGCTGAGCGCCGGAAGCAGCCGTGCGATGTAGGTCTCGAAGCGCGAGATCTCGCCCAGGCTGTAGCTGATGCCGCTCGACAGCGGCCGGGACTCGGCGTCGCGCAGGCGGATCTCGTACTCGAACGCCGCCCGCGTCTCATAGCCCTCGGCCGACATCTGCGCCAGCGCGCCGCGCAGCACCTCGCGAGACGCCAGCTCGCAGGCGCTGCCGTCCGGCCACGCGGGCGTGCACAGGCAGATCCGCCAGCCGGGAAGCCAGGTCAGCTCTCGCAGGGTGCAGACATCGGGGTGGACCACGAGGTCCCCGGCGCCCGAGCGGATCCCGAAGCGCTCATAGGTGGTGATCGGCTCATCGGTGGGGTCGAGCGCGAGCAGCAGGTCGGTCATCACCGCGCCGTCGGCCACCGCGGCGTCAAACGCGTCAGGGCGCAGCGCCTTGCCGCGCACCGAGCCGTTTACGTCCGGCATCCCCAGCAACACGAACTCGGCGCCGTCGCGGGCGCCCGGCGCCGCGCCGGCGGCGAGCTCGGAGACCGACAGCTCGTTCACGCCGCCGTCCCCGACAGGGCCTGCTTGACGTGCCCCTCGACGTCGGCCAGCGCCCGGGCAAAGCGCTGCACCATCTCCTCGAGCTCGGCGTCGGAGGCGATGAACGCCGGGGCGATCAGCGTCTGGTCGCCGGTGAAGCCGTCGGCGGTGGAGTGGGTCGAGGTCACCAGCACCCCGTGCTCGAAGGCCACCTGGTCGACCAGCGAACCCACGTCGAGCTCGTCGGGCAGCAGCGACTGCCCGTCGCGTGGATCGACGAACTCGACGCCGAGCAGAAAGCCACGGCCGCGCACCTCGCGCACGATCTCAAAGCCCCCCACGGCGGCCTCGAGTTGCTCGCGCAGCGACGGCCCGCGCTCGCGGACGCGGTCCACCAGGCCGTCCTCGGTCAGCGCGTCGAGCACCGCCAGCCCGACCGCGCAGGGCAGCGGCGCTCCGTCCCACGTGTGGCCGTGCTCGAAGTTGCGCGAGCCCTCGGCCAGCGCCTGGTAGACGTCCTCGGTGCAGAGCGCGGCGGCGAGCGGCGCGTAGCCGGCGCCGAGGCCCTTGCCGCCGGTGATCACATCGGGTGTGAACGGCAGCTGCTCGGCGGCAAACCACGTGCCGGTGCGTCCCATTCCGGTCACGACCTCGTCGAGGCAGATCAAAAAGCCGTGGCGCTGGCGGCGTTCGGCCACGCCGCGCCAGAAGCTGTCCGGCGGGCTGTAGCCCGGCAGCGCGGCGGCGCTGACCGGCTCGGCCATGAACGCCGCGATCGTCTCAGGCCCGGCGGCGTCGATCAGCCGGTCGAGCTCCTCAAGCGCCGCCTCCCCCGAGGGATCGAACCGCCAGGTGGCGGGCGCGATGTGGAGGTGGCCGGGGAGGTACTCGCCATAGGGCTCCTGAAGGCTCCGCCGCCCGGTGAGGGCAAGCGCCCCGAAGAGCGCGCCGTGGTAGGCCTGGGCGGGGGAGACGATCCGCCAGCGCCCGGGCTCGCCGCGGTCGACGTGGTACTGGCGGATCAGCCGGATGGCAGTCTCGTTGGCCTCCGAGCCGCCCGAGACGAAGCGCACCCGCGCCATGTCCGGGGCGGTGGTCTCGATCAGCCGCTCGGCCAGGCGCTCCTGAGGCTCATTGGTGAAGTGGTGGTTATAGACGTAGGAGAGGCGCTGGGCCTGCGCGCGTGCGGCCTCCACGATCCTCCCGTCACCGTGACCCAGGCAGGCCACCATCGCGCCGCCCGAGCACGCGTCCAGGACCTCGGACCCGTCGTCGGTGTAGAGCCTGACGCCCCGCCCGCGGACGACGTTCGGGTACTCGAGGTCGAGCAGGCGCGGGAACACGTGGGTCTGCTCGGCGGCGATCACGCGGCCAACCTCCTGCGAATCGCGCTCATCAGCGCCCGGACGCTGAGCTCGCTCGCCGCCACGTGCAGGTCCATCGCCCGCTCGGCGGCCTCGCCATCCCGCGCCCGGACGGCCTCGGCGATCGCGTCGTGCTCGCCGGACAGCCGCCGATGCCAGGTGTCGGACTCGGGCAGCAGGCTCATCGCGTCGTTGAGGGTCAGGCGCACGTCCTCGATCGCCGCCAGCAGGAACCGGTTGCGCGTCGCGCGGGCGACCGCGAGATGAAACTCGGTGTCGTGGCGCATGTAGTCAGGCTCGCTCGTGGCCCCGGCCATCGCGTCGAGGGCCCGGGCCATCGCGCTCAGGTCCTCCCGCCGCCGCGTCCGCGCCGCCTCGCGGGCCGCCCGCGGCTCGATCACCCGCCGGTAGACGAGCACCTCGTCGAGCTCGGAGCGCTGGCGCAGGACGCGCGCCATCAGGTCGTCGAGCGCGGCGGAGTCGGCGGCGGGCGCGGTCACGAACGTGCCGCCGCGGCGCCCGCGCCGGGTCTCGACCAGTCGGTCGGCCTCGAGCACGCGCAGCGCGTGCTGGATCGTCGGGCGGCCGACGCCGAAGATCGCCGCCAGCTCGCGCTCGGAGGGCAGCGATTCGCCCGGCGCGATCAGCCGGAGCGCGATATGCCGGTGCACCTGCTCGGCCACGTACTCGTGGGCGCGCAGCGGCTGGATGGGGGAGAAAGCGAGCGGCCGCCCCCCGCCGTTGAGTTCAACGGCCACGGATCGTCTCCGTCGCTCGGCGCGCCCGGGCCAGGAACCCGTCGAACAGCCGCCAGGATGCGGCGCGGGTCTTCTCGGCCCGGTCGTAGGTTTCCTTCAGCAGCTGATCGGGGTCGACGCCCTCCTGGTCGAGCTCGTGGCGGTAGACCGCCACCCAGTCGTCCATGATCTGCGGGGTCACCTCGGGGTGGAACTGCACGCCCAGGCTGCGGCCGACCGTGTATGCCTGCGGGCCGGCGACGCTGTCGGCCAGCAGCTGCGCCCCGGGCGGGAGCGTGAACGTGTCGAAGTGCCACTGAAACCACGGGCCCTCGCTGACCAGCGCCAGCTCGCGGCTTCGCACCGGCAGCCAGCCGATCTCGGCGATCTCGCCGCGGAACGACTTGCCGCCCAGCACGCGCGCGAGCAGCTGGCCTCCGAAGCAGATCCCGAGCACCGGCACGTCGGCCTCGGCGGCGTCGAGCAGCAGCCGCTTCTCCTTCTCGAGCCAGGGGATCGAGTCGTCGAAGGCGGCGAACTCGGACCCCAGCGAGACGATCATTCCGTACTCGCGCGCGTCGACCTCGCGGTCCTCTGCGTCGATCCGGTGGATGTCCTGCTCGGCGCCGCGCTCCTCGAGCCACTGGTGGATGTAGCCGCCGGGGGTCGGCTGCTCGTGCTGGATGACCAGCGCGCGTAGCGGCTCGGTCATTGCGCGTCCGCCGTCGGCAGCGGCTGGGGAGCCGGCTTCTCGCCCGCCAGCTCGCGTTCGATCTGGCCGGCCACGTCACGGATCACGGAAGCGAACCGCGACACCATCTCGGCCAGGTCCTCCTCCGGTGTGGTGAAGGCGGGAGCGAACAGGCTCTGGTCGCCCGCGTACCCGTCGCCGGTGGGCTGGGTGGAGAGAAGGATCAGCCCGCGGTCGAGCGCCAGATCGTCGATCCGTCCGGCGACCCCGAGCTCGGAGGGCAGGAACGACTCGCCGTCGCGCGGGTCGACGTACTCGACGCCGAGCAGGAACCCATGCCCCCGGACTTCCCGCACCATGGCCACCCCCTCGAGCGCCTCGGACAGCTCGGCGCGCAGGCGCGGGCCGCCCCCCGGCACCCCCTCGATCAGCCGCTCGCGGCGCAGCGCGTCGATCACCGCGATCCCCACCGCGCAGGGCAGCGGCGCCCCGTCCCACGTGTGCCCGAGCGTGAACCGGCGCGATCCCGATGCCACCGCCTCGTACACCCGCTCGTGGCAGATGGCGGCGCCGATCGCCGCATACCCGGCGCCCAGGCCCTTGGCGGTGGCGATCACGTCGGGGGTGAACGGCAGCTGCTCGGCGGCAAACCACGTCCCGGTGCGTCCCATCCCGGTCACCACCTCGTCCAGGCAGATCAAGAAGCCGTGGCGCTCGCGGCGTTCGGCCAGCCCCTCCCAGAAGCGCCGCGGCGGCGTATAGGCGGGGAGCGCGGCGGCGCTGATCGCCTCGGCGTAGAACGCGGCCACCGTGTCGGGCCCCACCTGCTCGAGCGCGCGGTCGAGCGCCGCCAGCGCCGCCTCGCCGCTGGGGTCAAAGCGCCAGGTGCTCGGCGGGATGTGGGGGTGCTCGCGCATGTACGGCGTGAGCGGGCCCTGGAGGCCGGCGCGGCCGGTCAATGCGAGCGTGGCCATGGTGGGTCCGTGGTAGGCCTGGGCGGGGGAGATCACCCGCCAGCGCCGCGGCTCGCCGCGCTCGACGTGATAGCTGCGGGCCAGGCGCAGCGCCAGCTCGTTGGCCTCGGCGCCGCCGGTGCAGAAGCGCACGCGCTCCATGCCCTCCGGGGCGACCGCGGTCAGCTCACCCGCCAGGCGCTCCTGTGCCGGGTTGGTCAGGCGCTCGTTGTGGATGAACGACAGCTCGCGCGCCTGCTCGTAGGCTGCCTCGACCAGATCCTGGCGGCCGTGGCCGAGCGTCAGAGCCATCGAGCCGCCGCTCATCGCGTCCAGGTAGCGCCGCCCGCCGGCGTCCTGCACCCAGGCACCGTCGCCGTCCACCACCATCGGGTAGCGGCGGTTGAACTCGGGGGCGAGCACGCGCGTCGAGGAGGTCTCGACGATGGCGTTGACGGGCAGGGTCTCCTCCTAAATGGTTCTAGCCTGGGTCCTTATAGCAGTACAGTTATCACAAGTCGAGAGGCTCACTACGACGGTGGGAGTGCTTGATGGCAACCAGCAGCGAGACGATCTTGAAGGTCCTGGAGCCGGCGACCGAGGAGACGCTGGCCGAGCTCCCGCACGCCACCGCCGAGGACGCCGATGCCGCGGTGGCTCGCGCCAGGGCGGCGTTCCCGGCCTGGCGCGCCGTGGCTCCGGGTGAGCGGGCCCGCCGGCTGCGCGCGATCGCGGAGGCGATCGCCGCTCGCGCCGAGGATCTGGCGCGCCTGGAGGCTCGCAACGTCGGCAAGCCGATCGCCGACGCCCGCGGCGAGATCGCGATGGTGGCCGACACCTTCCACTACTACGCCGGCGCTCCCGAGCGCCTGCTCGGCGACACGATCCCGGTGGCCGGCGGCGTCGACATGACCTTCCGCGAGCCGCTCGGCGTGGTCGGGCTGATCGTGCCCTGGAACTTCCCGCTGCCGATCGCCTGCTGGAAGGTCGCGCCGGCGCTGGCGGCGGGTAACACGATCGTGCTCAAGCCCGCCGAGCTGACGCCGCTGACCGCGATCGAGCTCGATAAGATCGCGCTCGAGGCGGGACTGCCCGAAGGAGTCCTCAACGTGGTGGTCGGTCCTGGCCGGGTGGTCGGCGAGCGGCTGGTGGAGCATCCCGACGTGGCCAAGGTGGCGTTCACCGGCTCGACCGCCGTCGGGCGGCGGATTGGGCAGCTCGCGGCGCAGCAGATCAAGCGAGTGACGCTCGAGCTAGGCGGCAAGTCGGCCAATGTGATCTTCGCCGACGCCGACCTCGAGGCCGCGGCGGCCGCCGCGCCGCTGGCGGTGTTCGGCAACGCGGGCCAGGACTGCTGCGCGCGCTCGCGGATCCTGGTGCAGCGCTCGGCGCTTGACCGGTTCATGAGCGCCTTCGAGGACGCGGTGGCGCGCCTGCGGGTCGGCGATCCGCTCGACGAGCACACCGAGATGGGGCCGCTGATCTCGGCCGAGCAGCGTGAGAAGGTCGGCTCCTACCTCGAGGACGGGGCGCCGGTGGCGTTCCGCGGCAGCGCCCCTGACGGTCCCGGCTACTGGTTCGCGCCAACTGTGCTCTGCCCGGTGGCGGGCGACGAGCGCGCCGCGCGCGAGGAGATCTTCGGTCCGGTGGCGGCGGTGATCCCGTTCGAGACCGAGGAGGAGGCGATCCGCCTGGCCAACGACACGATCTACGGGCTGTCGGGGTCGATCTGGACGCGGGACGGCGCCCGCGCGCTGCGCGTGGCCCGCGCGCTCGAATCGGGGACGCTGTCGATCAACTCCAACACCTCGGTGCGGGTCAGCACCCCGTTCGGCGGCTTCAAGCAGTCGGGCGTGGGGCGCGAACTCGGGCCGCACGCGCTCGACCACTACACCGAGCTCAAGAACGTCTACATGGCGTTGTAGGGATGGGGAGCGTCACCCGAGTCGTGGGCGCGCGCTAGCGGATGCGGGCGATCCAGGTCGAGCGCTTCGGCGGCCCCGAGGTGCTCACGCTCACCGAGCTCGAAGCACCGTCGCCGATCTCGACCGAGGTGCTGGTGGAGGTCCACGCGGCGGGAATCAACCCGGTCGACTACAAGACGCGGACCGGGTCCGGGGTGGCGAGCTGGGCCGGGCCGCCGCCGTTCGTCCCCGGGTGGGACGTGGCGGGAGTGGTCGTGGATGCCGGCTACGGGGTCACCCGGTTTGCCGCCGGCGACCGGGTGTTCGGGATGCCGCGCTTCCCGCGCGCGGCGAGCGCCTACGCGCAGTACGTGACGGCGCCCTCGCTCCAGCTGGCGCGGATCCCTGAGCGCCTGGACTTCACCCAGGCGGCGGCCGTGCCGCTGGCCGCGCTGACCGTGTGGCAGACGCTCGAGGCAGCGGGGCTCACCCGCGGCCAGCGCGTCCTGGTCCATGGGGCGGGCGGCGGCGTCGGGCATCTGGCGGTGCAGCTCGCGCGCGCCTGGGGCGCCGAGGTGACCGGCACCGGCCGCGGCGATGAGCTCCCCAGCGACGAGGTCGACGTCGCGCTTGACCTGGTGGGCGGCGCGCAGACCGAGGCGGCGCTGGGCGCCGTGCGTGGTGGCGGGGTGCTCGCCGCGATCGCCGACGGGGCCGAGGAGGAGACCCGCAAGCAGGCGGCTCAGCGCGAGGTGAGGCTGCTCGAGCCGCTGGTCGAGCCCGACGGCCGCGCCCTCGAGCAGATCGCGGCGCTCCTGCAGGACGGGTCGCTCGACGTCACCGTCGCCGAAACCTTCCCGCTCGACGCAGCGGCCGAAGCGCACCGCCGGCTCGAGGCCGGCGGCGTGCGCGGCAAGCTCGTGCTGATCCCCTAAAACAGCGGGCGCAGCGCCGCATAGAGCTCGCGGTAGCGCGCGTACGCCGCCGCGTACACCGCGGCGCGCTCGGGATCGGGACGAACCGCCGGGCGGCGGGGCCCGCGCATCCGCCGCGCCGCCGAGGACACGTCGACGTGCAGCCCGGCGCCGACCGCGGCCAGCATCGCCGCCCCCCGCGCGGTCGTCTCCACGTCCTCGGGGCGGCTCACCGGTAGCCCCGTGACGTCGGCGCGGATCTCGAGCAGCAGGTCTCCCCGCGCGCCCCCGGCCACGCACACGAGCTCACGCGGCGTGAGCCCGGCCCCGCGCATCGCCTCGACCACGTCGCGCAGGGCGTACGCGTTGCCCTCGCGCATCGCCCGGACCAGGTGCCCCCGGCGGTGGGCGGTGGTCAGCCCGAACCAGGCGGCGCGCGCATCGGCATTCCACTCGGGCGCGGTGGCCCCGGCGAGCGCCGGGACCCACAGCACGCCGCCGGCCCCGGCCGGCACCTCGGCCGCGGCGTCGTTGAGCAGCTCATAGACGTTGGCGCCGGTGGCGGCCGAGCGGGAGAGCTCGGCCGACCCCAGCTCGTCGCGAAACCAGCGATACGCGCCACCGGACAGCCATCCTGGGTTCTCGAGCAGCCATTGCTCGGGGCTGGCGTGGGGGTGCAATTCCGTCACCGCGTGGGGATCGAGCGCCGGCTCGCTGACCACCGCGCACACCGGCTCGGCCGTCCCGATCACGTCGCAGACCTCGCCGGGCTCCACCACCCCGGCACCGAGCGTGGCCGCCATCTCATCGCCGCACCCGAGCACCACCAGCGTCGCCGGGTCGATCCCCGCCGCGTCTCGCAGCCACGGCGCCACCGGCCCCAGGACCTCGTGTGCCGGGCGGACCGGTGCCAGCCGCTCGGCCGGCACCTCGAACGCCGCGCACGCCTCCGGGCACCAGTCGCGGGTGGAGACGTCGAGCAGCATCGACGAGGAGGCGTTGGACGGGTCCACGGCCAGCTGCCCGCTCGCGCGCCAGGCGACGAACGACCCCGGCAGCAGGAGCCAGCGCGCGGCGCCGTACTGCTCGGAGCGCTCGTCCCGCACCCACGCGACCTTGGCGGCGACGTGGCCGGGATCGAGGTTGCAGCCGCTCAGCTCGCGCAGGCGCTCGGCACCAAGGCGCACGCCCGCCGCGGCGCACTGGGCGCCGGCCCGGCGGTCCATCCAGATCAGCGCCGGACCGGTGGGGGAGCCGTCGGGCGCCGCGGTGACCAGGCCGTCGAGCTGCGAGCCGAAGGCGATCGCCCGCAGCGGCCGCGGCGCCACCGCGAGGCGCACCTCGGCCAGCGCCCGGGCCAGCGCCGCCAGCCACTCGTTCGGGTCCTGCTCGGCCCACCCCGGCTGCGGGAACGACAGCGTGTGAGGGACGTAGGCGGTGGCGGCGACCGCGCCGTCCGGCCCCACCGCCTGGGCGCACGTGCCCTGCGAGCCGACGTCGACGCCGACGACCAGCTCGTCGTTCACGGCAGGTGCTCGGCGATGTCTCCCGGGCCGCGGCGGTAGACGCTGACCTCGAACGCGTCGGCCAGGTGGTGCTCAACCGACACCAGCATCACCTCGCCGAGGATCGTGCTGTCCACCTGAAGCAGCGTCAGCAGGAGCGTGCCCGGCCGGACGTTCAGCCGCTCAGCCGCCTCGCGTGAGGCGACGGTGGGTGAGATCGACGCGACGCCATGGTGGATCACGATCCCCTGGCCCGCAAGGGCGTCGTATACCGAGCCGCCCTTCAGGGCCGAGAGCTCTGACGGGTCGAGCACCTCCTGGCGGCACCAGTCGGTGCTGTCCACCACCGGCCGGCCATCGGCCGTCCGCACCCGTCGCAGCACGCTGAGCGGGGTGCCCGGCGGGATCCCGAACGGGGCGGCGACCTCCGGCGGCGCCGGCTCCAGCCCCGTGGTCGCCTCGGCGGTCCCCGGGGTCAGTCCGGCGGCGGCGATCATCTCCGAGACCCCGAAGTTGCGGCTCAGGTCATTGCGCAGGAGCGGCTCGTCGGTGACGAACGTTCCCGAACCGTGCATCCGCCGCAGCAGCCCGTCGGCCTCGAGCAGCGCGATCGCCGCGCGCAGCGAGCTGCGCGAGACCCCGAGCTCGCGCGCCAGCTCAGGCTCGCTGGGCAGCTGCGCCCCCGCCTTGAGCTCACCGGCCAGTAGCCGCTCGCGCAGGCGCTCGGCGATCCGATGGCGCAGCGAGGAGCGGGTCGGAGTCCCCATCACGGCCTCACCACGATCTTCAGCACCTCACCGCCGCGGATCCGGTCAAACGCCTGCGCCGCGGCGTCGAGGTCGACGACGTCCGAGATCACGTTGCGCAGGCCGCCGACGCCGGTGGCCAGCATGTCGAGCGCGTGGACCTGGTCACGGTGCCGCGAGGCGTAGGAGCCGTGCACCTGCACCTCGCGGTAATGCAGGACGTTGGAGGGAAAGTTGATGTGGGTGGTGCCCTTGGGGAGCCCGCCGAAGAACAGGACGCGCCCGCGCGGCGCGGCCATCTCCATCGCCTGCTCCTGGGCCTGGGGGTTTGAGTTGGCGACGATCACCACGTCGGCGCCGACCTGATCGGTGGCGCCCCGCACCGCTTCGACCGCGTCCTCGCGCGTCACGTCGATATAGCTCACCCGCTCCTCGCCGAGAATCTCTCGCGCCAGGTCCAGGCGCCCCGCCGCCGCCTCCAGCAGCAGCACGTGGCCGGCGCCCTCGAGCCGGGCGATCGCCGCGTGCGCGGTACCCACCGGGCCCGCCCCGATGACCACCACCACCTCGTCGAGACCGACCGCGAGGTCCTTGTGGCCGCAGATCGCGTCCGACAGGGGGTCGGCAAACGTCGCCTCCTCGTCGGACAGGCCGGTCGGGATCGCGAACAGGTTCTTGAGCGCGATCTCGGGAATCGCCACCAGCTCCGCGTAGGCGCCCTGGTAGTCGAAGCCCATCAGCTCGTGGCGCACGCACAGATGCTCGTTGCCGCTACGGCACATCCGGCAGCGCCCGCACCACAGGGTCGAGATGCAGTGCACGTGGTCGCCGGCGCTGATCCCCGCCTGGGCCATCTCGTCCTCGGCGCCGGGACCGATCTCCAGCACCTCGCCGCTGATCTCGTGACCGAGGACCCACGGCGGCGTGATCCGGCGGTCGCCGTTGAAGAACGCCCGGACGTCGGTGCCGCAGATGCCGCATGCGGTGACCCGCAGGAGCACGCCGTCTCGCGGGGTGGCGGGATCGTCGACCTCCCCGACCCGCATCTTCCCGGGACCATCCCAGATCGCCGCCCGCACCCGAAAACTCCTTAGATCCTATTGCCGTCCCTCGTCGCAGACGCTAAGGTACCGCAAGTTGTCTGACAACCCGTCGCGAGGGCGGATACGGGGTTGAGCGAGTTCATCTTCATGTTGACGCGCGACGATCGGACGATCGCCGATGCACGTGAGGTCTACGCCTCGGTCGCCCAGACCGGGATCCGCCACGTCGGCTGCAAGGACGTCGGCCTCGCTCGCGACGAGCTGGCCGCGCTGCTCGAGGACATCCGCTCGGCCGGGCACACGAGCTATCTCGAGGTGGTCTCCGAAACCGAGGCCGACACGCTCGCCTCGGCCCGGGTGGCCGCCGAGTTGCGCCCCGACTGCCTGATCGGGGGGACGCTGATCGAGCCGGTGCAGGAGATCATCACCGGCACCGGGATCCGCTTCTTCCCCTACATCGGACACGTGATCGGCCACCCCTGCCTGCTGCGCGGCGAGATCGAGGAGATCGCGCGGGACGCGCGACGGGCCGAGGAGCTGGGGGTTGACGGCATCAACCTGCTCGCCTACCGCTACGACGGCGACGTGGATGCGCTGGTGGAGGCGGTTCTCGGCGCGACCTCGCTGCCGGTGATCGCGGCCGGCTCGGTCGACTCGCGCGAGCGGATCCGTGCCCTGAGCGAGCGCGGGGTATGGGGCTTCACGATCGGCACCGCGGCGCTTGACGGCAGGCTCGTGGCCGGGGCGCCGCTCGAGCAACAACTTAGCTACGCGCTGGAGGCCGGCGAGCTCGCCGGCCGTCAGCCGACACCCAACCGGAGGTGAGAGATGCGCGATGACGAACACCGGCTGCGCCAAGACCTCGGCACCCTGGCCGCCTCGGAATCCGGACGGCGCCTGCTCCAGCTGGGGCTGCGGGGGATCGCGCGGGGGGAGCGTGAAATCACCGCAGGCTGCTGGGTCAAGCACGGAAACGCCGGCTGCCTGTTCCAGCACGCCTACTGGGAAGGGGTGCGAGAGGGAGTGTTCACCGACCAGGGGCGCCCTGGCGACTGGATCGGGAGCTTCGTCGGGCCGCACCAGTACGGCCTGGTGATCAACGTGATCGAGTCATTTGACCGTCTGGCGCGCTCTGCGTATTGCGACGTCGAGCCTCGCCGGCTGCTGCCCGGGCGCCCGCGCCTGCGCCAGCAAGATTGGAACGCGGCCGTGGAGCGTCTGCTCGTCGAGATCCTGCGCGAGACGCCGCCGGTCGAAAGCTCCAACCAGCCTCAGATCCCGGCGCACGCCTAGCGCCACCCGACATGAACCCCGACCAACACCGAGGAGAGGTGAAGTGAGCACAACAGGACTCCAGGAGCACCACGAGGGGATGCTTCCCGTGGTCGATAGCGTCGACGTCTCACAGCGTGAAGACGTCCACAAGCTGCGACCGGGCGCCGTCGGCCTGATCGGGGTGCTGTTCCTGACCGTCACCGGGTCGGCGCCGATCTCGGCGATGCTGTTCAACACCCCGATCTCGGTCGGCTTCGGCAACGGCCTCGGCACGCCCGCGGGGTTCATCTTCGCCGCCGTCGTGCTCGTGATCTTCGGCGTCGGCTACGTGGCGATGGCGCGCAAGGTGACCACCGCCGGCGGCTTCTACAGCTTCATCAGCCACGGGCTCAACCGCGAGCTCGGGATGGCCAGCGGCATGTTGATGGTCTCGGCCTACAGCGTGTTCGAGGTCTCGCTGGTCGGCGGCTTCGCCTACTTCGCGCAGCTGAAGCTGCACCACTACGGCGTCAACATCCAGTGGTACTGGTGCGGCTTCTTCATGATCGCCCTGATCGCGGTGCTGACCTACTTCGACGTGCGTGTCTCGGCTCGCATCCTCGGGGTCGCGCTGCTGTGCGAGGTGATAGCGCTGCTGGTGTTCGACGGGTTCATCTTCACCCAGGCTTCGGGCAACGTCACCGGCGCGGCGCTCAACCCGGTCAACGCCTTCAAGGGCCTGCCGGCCGGACACTTCGGCAAGGTGGCGATCGCCGCCGGCGGCGCGGGCATCGGGATCTTCTTCGCCTTCTGGTCGTGGGTGGGCTGGGAGATGGCGCCCAACTACGGCGAGGAGTCGCGCAACCCCAAGAAGAACGTGCCCCGCGCGCTGTACATCTCGGTGATCGGCCTGGGGATCTTCTACACGCTCACCGCGTGGGCGGGGATGAGCGGCTACCACTCGATCGACGCGGCGGCCAACGTGGCCCAGAACAACTCCGCGGAGTTCTACTTCCTGCCCGCGCAGCAGTACGGCGGCTCGTTCCTGTCGGTCGCGCTCAGCTGGTTCATCATCACCGGCTCGTTCGCCTGTGGGATGGCCTTCCACAACACGACCGCGCGCTACCTGTACTCGCTCGGACGTGAGGGCGTGCTCCCCGCGGCGCTGGGGCGAACGCACCCCAGGTTCAAGAGCGCCCACATCGCCTCGAGCACCCAGTCGGTGATCGCGGCGATCATCCTGGCGGCGTTCGCGCTGTTCGCCGCGGTCAGCCTCAAGCTCGGCTCCGCCGACTCGGTTGGCTACCTCCAGGTCTACGGGCTGATGGCGGTGATGGGCGTGATCTCGATCCTGGCCATCCAGGCGCTCGTCTCGGTCGCGATCTTCAACTACTTCCGCACCCACTATCCGGAAGAGCACCACTGGTGGAAGACGGTGGTCGCGCCGCTCGGGTCGTTCTGCGGCCAGGCGGCGGTCCTCTACCTGGCGATCAAGAACCTGAACTTCCTGGGCTCGGGTTACAGCTACGCCAAGTGGCTGGCCTGGGGCGATCTGGTGATCTTCCTGCTGGGCCTCGGCTACGCCTACTGGCTGAAGGCCAACCACCGCGCCAAGTACGAGACGGTCGGCCGGATGATCAACCAGGGTCTGGACACGGTGTAGGCATTCTGGGCTGTTCGGGGCGGCGCATGCGCCGCCCCGCGGGGGGGCGCGTGGGCCCCCCCCCGGCCGGGCCCCAGGGG
>DAIQND010000016.1:0-22452 GCA_036788555.1 Solirubrobacteraceae bacterium
TGATCGCCGAGTCGGCGATCGAGTTCGAGCACGAGGTCGAGGACACCGAGGAGGTCGTGGAAAAGTTCAAGGACTTCCTCGACCACGTGACGCCCGAGGACTTCGCCGGCGAGTCCTGAGCCGGGACCTCACGGCAGGGCGGCAGCGACGATCCGCCCGATCAGCTGGTCGAAGCCGATCCCAGCCGCATCCGCGGCCTGCGGAAGCAGGCTGGTCTCGGTCAGCCCGGGGATCGGGTCGGCCTCGAGCACATACAGGTCGCGATCGTTCGCGTCGAGCATCAGGTCGACGCGCCCGAAGCCGCGACACCCGAGCAGTCCGTAGACCTCGAGCGCGAGCCGGCTCGCTCGCGCCGCCACCTCCGGCTCGAGCACGGCCGGGCAGACGAATTTCGTGCGTCCGATCTCGTAGCGGGACTCGAAGTCATAGAAGTCCTCCTGCTGGGGGACGGCCTCGACGATCGGCAGCGCCTGCGCGCGCGCAGTCGGCGCGGCCGGGTCATCGAGGATCGAGACGGCCAGGTCACGCCCGGGGATGTGGCGCTCGAGCAGCACCTTGCGGTCGTAGGAGAACGCGGCCACCAGCGCCTGCGGGATCTCGGCTGCCGTTCGGGCGAACTTGATCCCGAGCGCCGATCCCTGGGCCGCGGGCTTGACCACGATCGGGAACGCCAGCCGCTCCTCGATGGCCGGCAGCGCCCGCGCCGCGCCGAGCGCCTGGAACGCGGTCTCGCTGAAGGAATAGAAGTCCGGCGTGGGAATCCCGCGGTCGCGCATCGCGTGCTTGGCCAGCACCTTGTCGGCGGCTCGCATGCAGGCCGAGACGCCCGATCCGGTGTACGGGATGCCGAGCACCTCGAGCAGCTCCTGCACGGTGCCGTCCTCGCCGTCGCGGCCGTGCAGTGCGACAAACGCCAGCTCCGGCTGCGCGTCGCCCAGTCGATCGACGAGGTCAGCCCCCACGTCGATCGTCAGCACCCGGTGGCCCAGCCGCTCCAGCGCGTCCTGGACCCGCGCCGCGGAACGCAGCGAGACCTGACGCTCCAGCGAGCGTCCGCCCTTGAGCAGCGCTATCCGCATCAGGCGCGTTTACGCGGGAGGCGCAGCACGTTCGCCAGCGACTGCTCGGGGAGATCGGGCGGCGGCACGGCCCGGGCCTGCGCCGTGGGGTGCGCGGGCGGCCCAGGCCGCGGCTCGGAGCGCGGCCGGGCGGGCACGCCGGGCGGGTAGGCGCCGGTGAGGGTTCCGTACAGCGCCACCTGCTCGCGCACGACCTCGCCGAGCCGGCGCACGCCCTCGCGGATCTGTTCCTCGCTGACCCCGGAGAAGTTCAGGCGCATCGCCGAACCGCCTCGACCGTCCAGGAACGCCGCGCGCCCGGGAACGAAGGCGACGTGCTCGTCCAGCGCCCGGGCCAGCAGGTCGGTGGTGTCGATGTAGTCCGGCAGCGTCGCCCAGATGAACAGACCGCCCTGCGGATGGGTCCACTCGGCCTCCCGGGGGAAGTGCTCGGCCAGCGCGTCGAGCATCACGTCGCGCCGCCGCCGGTAGATCTCGATCAGCGAACGCACGTACTCCTCCCAGGGCCGGGAGTCAAAGTAGGCGCTCACGAAGTACTGGGTGATCGACGAGGAACACAGGTCCGACGCCTGCTTTCCGATGTTCATCTTCTCGAGCACCGGGCCGGGCGCGGCGGCCCAGCCCAGTCTGACGCCGGGCGAGAGGATCTTCGAGAAGGTGCTCGCGTAGACCACGAACGCGCCGCCGTCCAGCGCGCGGAGCGTCGGCAGGGGATTGCCCTCGTAGCGCAGCAGCCCGTACGGATTGTCTTCAAGCACCAACAGCTCGCGCTCGCCGGCGATCCTCACCAACTCGCGACGTCGCTCGAGCGACAGCGTGACGCCCGCGGGGTTGTGGAAGGTCGGCACCGTATAGATGAACTTGGGCCGCTGCCCGGAGCGCCCGAGCTGGTCGAGCGTCGCCTCGAGCTCGTCGGTGCGCATCCCGTCACGGTCCATCGACACCTGAACGACCCGCGCCTCGTAGGCGCAGAACGTCGGCACCGCGCCAGGGTAGGTCGGCGCCTCGCAGACGACGACATCGCCTGGGTCGAGCAGCGTTTTGCAGACCAGGTCGATCACCTGCTGGCCGCCGGTGGTCACGAGCAGCTCGTCGGGATCGATCTGAAGTCCCTCCGCCCGCATCACCTCCACGATGCAGCGCTTGACCGCCGCGAGCCCCTCGGTGGGGCCGTACTGGAGCGCCCGCGCGCACGATTGGCTGGCCACCGTGCTCATCAGCGCGGCGTATGAATCGGGCGGGAAGGTCGAGGTGTCGGGCCATCCGCCGGCCAGCGAAATCACGTCGGGGCGCTCGGTCAGCGCCATCAGGTCGCGCATCGCCGAGGACTTCATCACCCGCGTGCGGGACGCGAACAGCCCGGCGTAGCGCTCGATCTCACGGGCCGCAGAACCCGGAGCACGCCGCCCAGGATCGCCCCGCCAGAAACCGCCGCCGCCCCCGGTCAACGTCCCCTCTGCACTATCGTCACGCTCGTTCACGGTACAGCACCATGCACCTGGCCTTCGACATCTTCCAAGGGCTTGGGATCTCCGCTGCGGTGGGGATCCGGCCGTTTCTTCCCGCGCTGGTGGTGGGCGGCCTGGCGGCGGGTGACATACAGATCGACTTCGCGCACACGGACTTCGCGTTCCTGCAGAGCGCCGGCTTTCTGTTCGGCATGGCGGTCGGTGCGCTGGCGCTGGCGCTGGTCGAGCGCTCCCTGCGGGGCGACCCCGGGACTCGCTGGCCGGCGCTGGTGGTCACGGTGGTGCTCGGGCTCGCGATCGGCGCCTTCGAGTTCGCCGGGGCCCTGGCCCAGAACCGTTACTGGATCTGGGGCGGTGTGATCGGCGGCATCCTCTGCGCCGCGCTCGGCATGGCGGCCACCCGGCCGCTGCTCGGCCGGGTCCGGGCCCGCCTCGACGCCGAGTCGGCGGGGACACTGCCGTTGTTTGTCGAGGGGGCGGCGATCGTGATCGCTTTGCTGTCCGCCGTGGCGCCGCCGGTCGGCCCGATCGCGGTGGCGGCGCTGATTTGGCTTTTGTGGGCGAGTCGGCGTCGGGAGGGCCAGAAGTACGCCGGGCTGCGGATCCTGCGTTGAGCCCGCTCTGAGCAGCCTTGAAGAAGCTCGTCCTTGTCGTAATCGACGCGCTCAAGCCATCGATGCTCGAGCGCGCAATCGCCTCGGGCCGGGCGCCGGCGCTCAAGCGAATCCGTGAGGACGGTGTCTACGTCGATGACTGCGTGGCGGCCTTCCCGTCGGTCACGCCCGTGTGCGCCGCCTCGATCACGACCGGTGTCGGGCCGGACCGCCACCTGGTGCCGAGCATGAACTGGTACCACCGCGAGGAGGCGCGCTACGTCGAATACGGCTCGAGCTTCTCCGCGACCCGTCAGTTCGGGGTGCTGCGGTCGCTGACGGACACGGTCTACCGCCTGAATGCCGAGCACCTCTCCGATCGGGTGGAGACCGTGTTCGAAACTCTCGACGATGCCGATGTGCGGACGGCCGGCACCACCTACCTGATCTACCGCGGGCGTCACCAGCACGAGGTCGCCAACGAATCGGCGCTGGCGCGGATCGTCACCTCCACCCTGTTCCGGCGCACGATCGAGGGGCCGCAGGAGCTCTTCTACGCCGATATCTACGCCAGCCGCCGGACGGGTTGCCGCGGCCAGCTCGGGTTGCCGGGGATTCGCGACCAGCACACCGGCTGCGTCGGCGCGTACCTGATCGAACACGACCTATTCGACTTCATGCTCTTCTCGCTTCCCGACAATGACGCCTGGTCGCACAAGAACGGCCCCCACGCGCAGGTGACCTCGATCGCCGGCGCCGACCGGCAGCTCGAGCGGCTGATGCATGCCGCCGGAGGCCCCGACGCGTTCCTCGACCAGTACGCGGTGATCGTCGCCTCCGATCACTCGCAGGCGGCGGTGGAGGAGCGGATCCGACTGGATCGGGCATTCGCGGACTTCGACGTGGCGACCCAGAACGCGGCCAGCGCGATCGGCGCCGAGGTGGCGCTCAGCCCGGCGCAGCGCTCGGCGATGGTCTACGCGCTTGACCAGGAGCGAACCGAGCAGGTGCTCGCCCGGGCGATCGCGGCGGCGGCTGAGCTCGAGGGCGTCGACCTGCTGCTGTGGCTCGAAGGCAAGGAGGCGGTGGTCCGGACCGGCCGGGGCGAGCTCCGGTTCGCGCCGGACGGCGAGCTCGAGGACGAGCGCGGAATGCGATGGAGTGTCGAGGGCGAGCTGGGGGCCCTCGACCTGCGGGTGCAGGATGGCCGCGTCAGCAGCTTGGAATACCCGGGGGCGCTGTGGCGGATCTGGTCGGCGCTCAACTGCGAGACGGCGGGCGATCTGCTGATGTCGGCCGCGCCCGGCTACGAGTTCGTCGACTGGGGCGGCGCGGATCACGTGGGCGGCGGCAGCCACGGATCGCTGCACCGTTCAGACTCCCTGGGCGCGCTCTTGTGGTGCGGGACCGGGCCGCCGACGCGCCAAGCCCGCGCGCAATGGTCGCTTATGGACATCGTCCCGATGATCCGCGAGCACTTCGGGTGCGCCCCGTTATCGCTGGCTTAAGGCTTAGCGATGCGTTACCCGCCGCCGCTAGATTTCTTGCGGATGCCCGAAGAAGCGACGACATCGGTCGAGCTTCCGCGCCCCCGCGCGCGCTCCCCGCGCCTGCGCGAGACCCCCCCGGTGGAGGTGCGGGTGGCGCTCCACCTGCGGGTGCGCGACGGCTTGCGTCGAACCCACAACTGGATCCAGCTGATCCGGTTTGGGATCGTCGGCGGGACCGGCTACTTCGTCAACCTGGCGGTGTTCGCGCTATGCCTGCACGTGATTGGAGTTGACTACCGGATCTCAGCGGTGATCGCATGGGTGGTTTCGGTGCTCAACAACTTCTGGCTCAACCGTCACTGGACGTTCCGTGTCAAGCAGGCGCATCCAGTCCGCCAGGGAATCCGCTTCTTCACCGTCTCGCTGCTGGTCTTCGGCTTCACCTATCTGGTGCTGATCGGGCTGGTCGGCGGTGCCGGAATGACGAAGGTGTTGGCGCAGGCGATCGCGGTCGCCGCGGGGACGCCGCTGAACTTCGTCGGGCAGAAGCTTTGGAGCTTCCGCGCCTAGGTACTAGGCGCGGACGGCTCGTACTGCTGGCGGCAGCCGGCGCGGCCCTGGCGCTGCTGGCCGCGCCCGATCACGCCGCCGCGGCGCCGCACACCGTGACCGTGACCACGCCCGGCACGCCGGTGCTGGTCACCTCCTCGGACCACCCGCCGCTCGGCTATCGCCTGACCGCCGCGCAGGTGGAGCGGATTGCCGCCAGAAACCCGACCATCAAGGCCGAGCTACGCCGCCACCCGCGGGCGACGCCATATGAGTACACGAAGGGCGCCGGGCAGTGGCAGGTGAGCTGGTTCTCGGCCGGCCGCCATCCGGTGGAGCTCGCGCAGGTGTATGTGGACGATGCCAGCGGGCGGGTGACCCAGGCGTGGACCGGGTTTCAGGTCGCGTGGACGATGGCCCGCGGGTATCCCGGGGCGTTCGGTCGCCGCGTGAACTCGCTGTACATCTGGATCCCGATGTGCGTGCTGTTTCTCGCGCCGTTCTTGCCCTGGAGGCGACGCCGCGGCTGGCCGAGCCTGGGTCGGCCCTCGCTTCTTCACCTCGACCTCCTGGTGCTGCTCGGGTTCTCGATCTCGCTGGCGCTGTTCAACCACGGACAGATCGGCCTGTCGGTGCCGCTCGTGTACCCGTTTTTGATCTATCTGCTGGTACGGATGCTGCTGCTCGCCGCCGGCCGCGGCCGGCCCCGCCAAGCGCTTCGACTCGCCGTGCCGGCGACCTGGCTGGCCATCGGGGTGATGTTCCTGGTCGGCTTCCGGGTGGGGCTGAACGTCACCGACTCAAACGTCATCGACGTTGGCTACGCCGGTGTGATCGGAGCCGACAAGCTGCTCCACGGCAAGCCGCTCTATGGCAACTGGCCGCGTGACAATGCGGAGGGCGACACCTACGGCCCGGTCAACTACTACGCCTACATCCCGTTCGTGGCGATCTTCGGCTGGAGCGGAACCTGGGATGACCTGCCGGCGGCTCACGCTGCGGCGATCGTGTTCGACCTGCTGGTGCTGCTCGGGCTGTTCGTGCTCGGCCGGCGGATCCGTGGACCGACGCTGGGCGTGACCCTGGCCTACGCCTGGGCCGCCTACCCGTTCTCGCTGTGGTCGCTCAGCTCGAACACCAATGACAGCCTGATGGCGTTGCTGATCGTGGCGGCGCTGTTCGGCTTCGGCTCGGCCCCGGCTCGGGGAATCGCCGGCGCCCTGGCCGGCTTGACGAAGTTCGTGCCCCTCGCGCTGGCGCCGCTGCTGCTCCGCGGCCGAGGGGAGGGCTGGGGATCGCGTCGCTCGGTTATCGGCTTCGTGGCGCTCTACGCGCTGACGCTGGCGGCCGCGATGCTGCCGGTCGCGCTCCAGAACGACCTCCACGCCTTCTGGCACGACTCGGTCGTCTACCAGGCCAACCGCATGACCCCGTTCTCGGTCTGGGGTCTATGGGGCGGGCTCTCCTTCGTGCAGCATCTGGTCGAGGGCGCCGCGATCGCGCTGGCCGTGGCGGTGGCATTCGTCCCGCGCCGCCGGGGCACGGTCGAGGTTGCAGCGCTCGGCGCGGCGGTGATCATCGCGCTTCAGATCGCCGCGAGTTACTGGCTGTACTCCTACGCGGTGTGGTTCTTTCCGCTGGTTGTGCTCGCGCTGTTCGGATCCTTCCCCCGCGCCGAGCACGACGAGGTCATGGCGCGGGCTCCAGCACCTGCTCGATTGCCTGCGCCCGCATTGGCGCGCTCGCCGTGATCAGGACCGCGTTCAGCCATGGATCCTCCTGCGAGGTCTCGAACTTCGTCGGCATCCGCGTGAGCATCGACTGCACCGCCTGCTCACGCTTGACTCCGATCACCCCTCCGCGCGGGCCGGTCATTCCCACGTCGCTGATGTAGGCGGTGCCGTTCGGGAGCACCCGGGCGTCGGCGGTCGGCACGTGGGTGTGGGTTCCCACCACCGCCGTCACGCGCCCGTCGAGGTGCCACCCCAGGCCGACCTTCTCGCTCGTCGCCTCGGCGTGCATGTCCACCAGCAGGTGGTCCACCTCGCCCCGAAGGCGTTCCACAGCCGCATCGGCGGTGGCGAAGGCCGGACTGGCAGAGTCCATGAACAGGTTGCCGGAGACCGAAACCACCCCCAGCCGGATTCCCTCCCGGGTGACCACACACCAGCCGTGACCGGGCTGGCTGGGCAGGAAGTTCGCCGGACGGATGATCTCGTCGCGTTCGTCCAGGTACCGGTAGACCTCACGGTGCCGGTAGGTGTGGTTGCCGAGCGTGATCACGTCGACGCCGGCGGCAAACAGCTCCTCGGCGGTTTTCGGGGTGATGCCTATTCCGCCGGCCGCATTCTCGCCATTGACCACCACGAACGTGGGCGCGTAGCGCTCGCGCAACCCGGGCAACAGCGCCTTGAGGGTTCGCCGGCCGACCCCGGCGACGATGTCGCCGACGAACAGGATCTTCACGGGCTCAGTCATCGGGTGGCTCCGCGGATCCTCGCAGTTGCCGGGCTGGTAAGGCTACGTCGTCATCGGGTTATCGGCCGGCCGCCCGCGGGTAGAGCGAGGCTGATGAACCGATCGGCGACGACGGTCAAGGAGGCTCAGCTCGAGCGTCAGGGACAGCGGATGATCCGTCCTGCGCTCCGTTTCCTCGCGATCTCGCTGATCCCGATGATCCCTGGGATCGTGCTCGTGGTCATCGGCCATGATGGCCTGCTCGGCCTCGGCATCGCGCTGATCTTCCTGGCCAGCTGTCCGCTGGCGGTTGGGCTGGGACTGCTGTTCTCGGGGTCGGTCGCCCGCTGGGCAGCCAGACACAAGCTGTTCGCCTGAGGTACTAGCCTCCCGGCGGTGTCCACGACGGCACCCGCCGGCGACTCCTTGACGACGCTCGCCGCGCGTGCGCTGACCAAGCGCTTCGGCCGCCGCACCGCGGTTGACCGCGTCAGCTTCGACGTGGGCGCCGGCGAGATCGTGGCGATCATCGGCCCCAATGGGGCGGGCAAGACGACGCTGCTCTCGATCCTGGCCGGGATTCTCGAACCCGACGAGGGTGAGCTGGCCGTCGCGGCGCGCAGCACCGGCTGGGTTCCGCAGGAGCCGGCGATCTATTCGCGGCTTTCGGTGGCGGAGAACCTTCGGCTGTTCGCGCGCCTGGAGCGCCTCGGCGATCCGGAGGCGGCGGTCGGCCGGATGCTCACCGAAACCGGGCTCCAGGACCGCGCCGACGATCAGGTCGGGGCGCTTTCGGGAGGAAACCAGCAGCGCGTGAACATCGCGGTGGGTCTGCTCAGCGAACCCGCGATCCTGCTGCTCGACGAACCCTCGGCCGCGCTCGACCCGCGCCAGCGCGACCGGCTGTGGCAGTTCATCGGCGGCCTCGCGGCTGCGGGGACGGCGATCGTGTTCTCGACCCACAACGTGGCCGAGGTCGAGCGCTACGCCACGCGGGTGCTGGTGCTGGACACCGGCCGGCTCCTGTTCACCGGCACGCCCGGCGAGCTGGAGTCGGCGGTCGGCGGCGACCCTCGCGACCTCGAGGCCGCGTTCTTGCGCTTCCTGCGCGAGCGCGATCACTGAAGTGCGCTGGCTGTTCATCAAGGACCTCCAGATCCTCCGCCGCTCACCGTTGCTGATCGGGCTGCTGATCCTCTACCCGATCGTGCTCGCGCTGATGATCGGCTTCGCGCTGTCGAGCCCGCCCGGCAAGCCCAAGGTGGCCTTCTACAGCGGCGTGGCCCCCGGCCGCGGACGGATCAGCTTCGGCAGCCAGCAGATCAACGTCTCGCACTATGCGAGTCAGCTGTTCGCGTCGATCCAGCCGATCAAGGTGAGCTCTGAGGCAGCCGCGATCGCGAAGGTTCGCGACGGCCAGGCGCAGGCGGCGCTGATCATCCCCTCGGACGTCGTCTCGCAGATCCAGAGCCTCGTCACCACCGGCGCCGGCAACCCGACGGTTGACCTGATCCTGAACTCCCGCGACCCGCTCGAGCGGCAGTTCGTCCAGCAGGCGATCGACCAGCGGGTGAACCAGGTCGAGCAGGCGGTGTCAAAGCAGGTGCTGCACGTGGCGATCACCGATCTGCAGCAGGTGCTGAACGGCGGCACGATCAACCTCGCGGGCGAGACCGTGCCGCTGCTTGGCCTGCGCAACTCCCGCGCGATCGTCGAAGGCGCGATTCCCGAGGTCCCGCCGGCTTCGCCGCTGCGCCCGGCCCTGCGGCAGGTGGTGGCCTTCGCCAACCTCGCCATCACCGGGCTCGCCTTCGCCAGCCCGGTGCTGGGGTCGATCGGGACGCCGCTCACCGTCAACCAGACGCAGCTCGCGGGCAGGACGACGCCGACCGACTCCTACGCCGTGACGATCGCGGTGATCGTGACGTTGATGCTGCTGGCGTTGCTGCTGGCCTCCGGCCTGCTGGCGCTGGAGCGCGCCGAGCACGCCTACTCACGCCTCGTCCGAGGGCTGGTGACGCCGTTCTCGCTCCTGTGGGAGAAGATCGGTCTGGCGGCGGCGTGCGCGGGCGCGGTCGCGCTGCTGATGGCGGCGCTGATCTCCCCGTTCATCCACCTCGACTGGTCTCGGTTCGGGCTGTGGGTGGTGGCGCTGGGCATCGGCGGGGTCGCTTTCGGGGCGCTCGGGGTGGCGATCGGTGGCGTCGCCCGTGAGGTGAGCGCGGCCTCGCTGATGGCGCTGCTGCTCGCGCTCCCGATCGCCTTCGTGGCGCTGATCCCCTCCACCGCGGTCTCCGGCGGCGTGGGGACGCTGCTCGACGTGCTGGCGTTCGTGTTCCCGTTCAAGGCGGCGCTTCAGGCGGCCGGGAACGCGTTCACCGGGTCCTCGCCAGGGATCGGGTGGCCGCTGCTGCACCTCGCGGTGCTGGCGCTCGTTTTCGCGGGGCTCGCGCGGGTGGCGGTCAGGCGGTTCGCGTGAGAGCCGCCTTGAGGCGGCTCGGGCGCGGCGGTAATCTTTGCGGCAGGCAACGGACCGGAGGGCATGTTGCCGGGATATCTATTAGCGCGGTCGTTCAGCGTCGGACAGGAGCAGATGAACGCCGTGGGCAGGCGTTCTCGGCAGATCGCCGAGGAGCGGTTCCCGTCGATCGCGTGGGAACACAGCCACGTGGCGATCGCCGAGGACGGCAGCGTCCAGACGTTCTGCGTCTACAGCGCACCGGACGAGCAGGAGCTGCGCCGACATGCGCAGGAGCTCGGCGACCACGAGGTTTTGCGGATCGCGGAAATCGCCGGCGACGTCACGCCGGACGATTTTCCACGCTGACCTGCGCCTGAACGTCCCAGATGTGCTGGAAGGCGGCCAGCGCGAGCGCCTGGCGGCTCGCGATCCCGCGGCGGCGTTGCGGATCGGCGCCCAGGTCCAGCGCCTCGCCGTAGAGCTCGCCAGGGCCAGAGCAGGTACGGAGCGCCAGCCAAGCCGGAACCGGTTCGCGCTTTCCCTTCAGCTGCAACTCGGCGCTGGCCACAGACACGATCGCCTCTCCCGTGTTGACTCCGACCCGCACCTCCAGGTTGAGCTCCGGGTCCGCGGCATTCATCTCGCGCACCGCAGCGCAGACGGCAAAGGCGGCGCGCAGCGCCCGCTCGGGGTCGTCGCCGTGCGCGATGGGCGCTCCGAACACCGCCACCACCGCGTCGCCGATGAACTTCTCCACGGTCCCGCCGAACGCCTCGATCTCGACACGCAGCCGTGCGTAGTAGCGGGCGAGGATCGCTCGGACGTCCTCGGGATCGAGTCGCTCCGCGCGAGCGGTGAAGCCATGTCGATGAACAGCGCAGTCACGATCCGGCGCTCCTCACGCGGCGCTCCCGGCGCGTGTAGAAGCGCGGAGCCGCAGTCGTTGCAAAAGAGCGCCCGGTCCGGATTGTCTTGCCCACACGCAGGACAAGCAGCCATGCCGGGCTAAGCGTACGACCGCGGGCTCCCATATCCAAGCTCCGCCTTGCGCTACCGCGAATCCCGCATGGACGGCGAGCAGCTGCGCGCCGCTCGGGCACCGCTCAAGGAGCGCTATCAGGTGACCCTGAGGCGGCGCTCATGACCCTCCGCGCCGAGAAAAGCTCTATCGCGCGCGGACGGTGCGGCTGAACGCCCAGACGCAGAGCGCAGCCACGATCAGCGCGATCGCCGGGATCGCGCCCGAGACGATGCCCGCGATTGCCATCACCAGCGTCACCACTCCCACGATCCCGGCGACACTGCCGCTGACGACGAGCCGATAGGCCCGCTGCTCACGCGCGCGGCGCGGGGTATAGCCGCTGCGCTTCTGAAGTTCGGCCATTTCTGTCAGCGTATCGGACGTGGAGCGCCATCACATTCTCTTCTACGACTATGTCGAGGACATCCTGGAGCGACGCGGGCCGCATCGGGAGGCGCACCTTCAGCGAATCCGGGAGGCGCGGAACCGCGGGCGGATCACCCTCGCGGGGGCGCTGGGAGATCCGGTATACGGCGGCGCGATCGTGTTCGGCGCCGCGGATCCCGGCGAGATCGAGGCATTCGTCCGCGAGGACCCCTACGTGCAGGCGGGACTGGTACGCGCCTGGCGGATTGAGCCCTGGACGCTGGTCTAGGGGTAGTGGCCATACCGGTCTAGGAGGGTCTAGGAGCGGCCCGCGCCTCGCCGGTATCCTCAAATCGATGGCGTTTCCCCAAACCCGGCTGCGTCGCCTGCGGGCCACGCACGCGCTGCGGGGGCTGGTCAGGGAGACCACCCTGTCTCCCTCGGACCTCGTGTATCCGCTGTTCGTGGCCCACGGGATCGACCGGCGCGAGCCGATCGAAGCGATGCCCGGCGTTGACCACCTGTCGATCGCTCACGCGGTCAGCGAGGCCGGCGAGGCGCTTGCGCTGGGGATTCCAGCGGTACTCCTGTTCGGGCTGCCGGCGAGCAAGGACGATGAGGGCTCCGGGGCGTGGGACGAGGAAGGCGTCGTCCAGCTGGCGACCCGCGCGATCAAGGAGCGCCACCCGGAGCTGATCGTGATCACGGACCTCTGCCTGTGCGAGTACACCAGCCACGGCCACTGCGGCGTGGTGCGCTCCGATGGCAGTGTCGACAACGACGCGACGCTCGAGCTGCTGGCCCGCACCGCGACCTCGCAGGCGCGGGCGGGCGCGGACGTGATCGCGCCCAGCGACATGATGGACGGGCGGGTCGGCTTCATCCGGGCGGCCCTCGACGAGGATGGCTGTAGCGAGATCCCGATCCTCGCCTACTCGGCGAAGTTCGCCTCGGCCTTCTACGGGCCGTTTCGCGAGGCGGCCGATTCCGCCCCGGCGTTCGGCGATCGCCGCGGCTACCAGATGGATCCCGCCAACGGCAGTGAGGCGGTCCGCGAGGCTCGTCTCGACATCGACGAAGGCGCTGACATCGTGATGGTCAAGCCGGCGCTGCCCTACCTCGACCTGATCCGGCGGATCAAGACCGAGACCGACGTTCCGCTCGCCGCCTACAACGTCTCCGGCGAGTACGCGATGGTCAAAGCGGCCGCGGCAGCCGGATACCTCGACGAGCGCGCCGCGGCGCTGGAGATGCTCACCGCCATCCGCCGAGCCGGGGCGGACATCGTGATCACCTACCACGCCAAGGACGCCGCGCAATGGCTGCAGTAGAGCCCGGCACGCGCCACGGCCCCAAGCACCGCGCGCGCAAGCACGGGGCGGCCGTCCCGCTCGACGAGCTCGACAAGCGCCTGCTGAACCTGATGCAGGGCGCGTTCCCGATCGCGGCCCATCCCTACCAGCACGTGGCCGCCGAAGCCGGGATCAGCGAGGAGCAGGCGGTCGGGCGTGTCCGGGAGCTCGTCGACGAGCGGATCATCCGCCAGGTCACGCCGATCTTCGACACCCGCGCGCTCGGCTACTCCTCGATGCTGGTGGCGGCCAAGGTGGATCCGGAGAACCCATGGCGGGCGGCCAACATCATCAACCAGCATCCGGGGGTGTCGCACAACTACCTGCGCAACCACGAATTCAACATCTGGTTCACGATCGCCACCGAGCCCGGCTCGCCGCTCGGGGTGGACGGAACCCTCGAGGTGCTGGCAGGCGAGGCGGGCGCCGATTCAGTTCGCCAGCTCCCCACGCTGAAGCTGTTCAAGATCCGGATGGACCTCGAGATGGAGGGCTCCACCGAGGATCTGGCCAAGGCGGTGCAGGCGATGCCGCCGGCGGAGACCGAGCCGCAGCCCTATGACGAATTTGACGTGGAGGTGATCCGCGCCACCCAGGGGGACATGCCGGTCGTCCCGGAGCCCTACGCGCCCGCCGCCGCCAAGCTCGGCATCACCCAGGAGCGGCTCCTCGCACACCTTCAGCAGATGCAGCAGCGCAGGCTCCTACGCCGGGTCGCGGCGATCCTGTTCCATCGCCGCGCCGGCTTCTCGGCAAACGGCATGGGCGTGTGGAAGGTGCCCGAGGAGCGGATCATGGAGCTCGGGCCGCGAATGGCCGCCTTCCGGGGGATCTCCCACTGCTACCAGCGCCCCACCTACGCGGACTGGCCCTACTCGGTATTCACGATGGCCCACGGTCGCTCCAAGGAGGAATGCGACGCGATCCTCGACTCGATCGCCACCGACACCGGGATCACCGAGCGCGCGACGCTCTACTCCTCGACCGAGTTCAAGAAGATCCGGCTGCTGTACTTCACCGGGGAGTTTCGCGACTGGGAACGCCAGCACGCCGGGGTTTGAGGGCGCTCTCCTACACCACGCAGCGGTCCACCGAGCTCTACCACCGGGCGCTCGAGCTGCTCCCCGGCGGGGTCAACTCGCCGGTCCGGGCGATGCGCGCCATCGGCCGCGAGCCGATCTTCATCGCGCGCGGAGAAGGATCAACCGTCGTCGACGTGGACGGCAATGAGTACGTCGACTGGGTCGGCTCCTGGGGCCCGCTGATCGCCGGACACGCCCACCCGGCGGTGGTCGACGCCGTAGCCTCGGCCTGCACCGAGGGCACCACATTCGGCGCGCCGACCAAACGCGAGGTCACGCTCGCGGCAGAGGTCGCGGCGCGGGTCCCGTCAGTGGAGATGCTGCGGATGACCTCCTCCGGCACCGAGTCGACGATGAGCGTCCTGCGTCTGGCCCGCGCGGTGACCGGCCGGGAGAAGATCCTCAAGTTCGCCGGCGCCTACCACGGCCACGTGGACGGGCTGCTGGCGGAGGCGGGCTCGGGTCTGGCGACGCAGGGGATCCCGGCCAGCCCCGGGGTGCTGCCGGAAGCCGCGGCCGCGACGGTGATCGTCCCCTGGAACGACGCCGAGGCGCTGGCGGCCGCCGCGGCGCGCTTCGAGCTCGCCGCGATCATCGCCGAGCCGGTACCGGCCAACATGGGCGTGGTCGCGCCCGATGCCGGATTCCTCGAGCTCCTGCGAGCTACGGCGGACGAGAACGGCGCGCTGCTCATCTTCGACGAGGTGATCAGCGGGTTCCGCGTCGGGCGAGGGGGCGCCCAGGAGCGCTACGGCGTCATGCCGGACCTCACGATCCTCGGCAAGATCATCGGGGGCGGTCTGCCCGCCGCCGCCTACGGCGGGGCGGCGGCGCTGATGGAGCGTGTGGCGCCGGCGGGCGACGTCTACCAGGCCGGAACGCTGTCCGGCAATCCGCTGGCCACGGCCGCTGCCCTGGCGACGCTCGAGCTGCTCGACGACGGTGCCTACCGGCGGCTCGGGCGGGTGACCGAGCAGCTGGCCCGGGGCCTGGAGGAGGCCGCGGGGGCGGCGGGCGTCGCGGTCAGCGTCCAGCACGTCCCGGGACTGCTCACCCCGTTCTTCAGCCAGGGGCCGGTATGCGATTACGCCGCCGCGTCAGCGTGCGACCTGGAGGCCTATGGCGCCTGGTGCCGGGGCCTGCTCGCCCGCGGCGTGTATCCGCCGGCCTCACAGTTCGAAGCCTGGTTTCCGTCGCTGGCTCACAGCGCCGACGACCTCAAGCGGACGCTGGCCGCGGCCGCCGAGGCGTTTGCGGAGCTGGCGCGGTGAGCCAGGCACTGGTGAGCGCGCTTCGCGCTCAGGGGGGAACCCTGGCTGAGCTCCTTGTCGGCGTTGCCGACCGATCCTCATCCCGGGGCGAGGTGGCCGGCGATCCCGGGCCGGCCCAGATCGCGGCGTCGGGCCCGCGCGCCACCGGGCACGAGGCGGAGTACGAGCTGCTGCTGGAGATGATCTACGAGGGGTCGTTGCTGCACTACGGCAGCGCGCGGGTGGTTCATACCGATGATCCCGACCTGGCCCTGCTGCTTGGCGACCAGCTCTACGCGCTTGGCCTGACCCGGCTGGCGTCCCTGGGCGACCTGGAAGCGGTCGATGTGCTGGCCGACGTGATCTCCGCCTTGGCTCAGGCCCATGCCGAGGGCGATCCCCAGCGAGCGCAGGCAATCTGGCGGGCGGGCGCGACTGCGATCGGGTGGGGGGCTGAGGCCGCCGGGGCGACCGCGGCGGCGGGGGCACCCTCGTGACGGTCGTCTCGATGTTGACGATAGCCTGTCGTGGGCTGTTCAATTCGCCGCCCGAAGTCCGCTGAAGTCCGTGCCCAACCGTCGTCAAGCCAAGTCCAAGTACACCGCCGATCGGCAGATTCCCGGCGCGTTCGACGGCGAGACCGTCACCCGCCGGAGGCTCATGGTCGGCGCCGCCAACGGTGCCGGCGCCGTGGCCGCGGCTGCCTTCACGCTCCCGGCTCTCGGCTTCGCGCTCGCTCCGGTGTTCAAGACGCTGCCATTCCAGTGGCAGGCGGTCGGCCCTCCGTCTGACTTTCCCAACGACAACTACATCCCCAAGGTGATCACCCTGGTTCCCGGGATCGGCGAGGCGGGCAAGTCGCTGGCCTACGTCCGCACCCGCAATCCGGCCATCGACACCGAGCCGGAGGATCAGTACAACCACTGGATCGCGCTGTCCTCGCGCTGCATGCACCTGGGCTGTCCGGTGCGCTGGGTGGACGCCGCCGAGCGATTCATCTGCCCCTGCCACGGAGGCGTCTACAACCTGCGGGGGATGGTCACCGGCGGGCCGCCGGTGCGTCCGCTGGACCGCTTCTACACCCGACTGAACAGCTCAACCGGGCTGGTCGAGATCGGCCCGCGCTACTCCGTCAACTCCGAGCTCCAGCGGTTCTCGCCGCGCGACCCGGGCGAGCCGCTGGACGGAATCGGTCAGTACCTGTATCCGGCTCGGTGGTCGACCAACAACCTGCCGAAGGGCTAGACGATGCCGCGCCTGCCAGCTCCGCCCCTCCCCAAGATTCTCCAGCCCCGGCCGCGCAAGCCGGGGGAGTCGCAGGACTCCGCGATGCTCTCGCCGGTCGAGGGCGGGATCACCGCCGTCGACTGGATCGACGAGCGGATGGCGCTGTCCCCTGGGATTCGCTGGCTCATGTTCCGGAAGGTCCCCCGCGGCATCAACTGGGCGTACACGCTGGGGTCGGCGACGCTGTTTGCCTTCCTCAACCAGGCCGTGACGGGCGTGTTCCTGGCCATGTACTACCGCCCGGACGCCGCCGGCGGGGCCTACGAGTCGATCCGCAACATCGACGACAACGTGTTCCTGGGACAGCTTGTCCGCGGGATGCACAAGTGGGGCGCGTCGGTGATGATCATCCTGATCTTCCTCCACATGGCGCGGGTGTTCTTCTACGGCGCCTACAAATATCCCCGCGAGCTGACCTGGGTGATCGGCGTCGTGCTGCTGATCCTGACGCTGGCGATGGGGTTCACGGGCTACCTGCTGCCATGGGATCAGCGCTCCTACTGGGCGACGATCGTCGGCGTCAACATCAACGGCACCGGCCCGTTCATCGGGCCGTTCCTGTCGGATTTCCTGCGCGCCGGGCCTGAGTTCGGCTCCACCACGCTTTCACGCTTCTACGCGATCCACATGTTGCTGATCCCGGGCGCGATCATCGCGCTGATCGGCGCTCACCTGTACCTGGTAACCAAGCTGGGAATCACCGCGCCGCCCTGGACGCGGCCGGAGCCCGACGACTCCGCCGTCGAGGCCGAGCGCGTCCGGATGGAAGTCTGAAGGCGCAGGAATGAACCAGGCACAGAAAGAGGCCTACCTCCGCGAGTACTCGATCCTGAAGAACGAGGGCAAGCCGTTCTTCCCCTACGCCGTCGCCAAGGACAGCACCATGGCGGTGATCGTGATGGCGGTGATCATCTTCCTCGCCTTCATGTTCGGCGCGGAGGTGGGGCCGAAGGCCGACCCCACCACGACCACCTACGTGCCGCGGCCTGACTGGTACTTCTACTTCCTGTTCGAGGTCCTGCGCGTGATGCGCAACGTCCCCAAGTTCACGCCGATGGCGACGATCGGCGTGCCGACGATCTGCATGATCCTGCTGTTCCTGCTGCCGTTCTACGACCGCAGCCCGGAGCGCCGGATCGAGCGCCGGCCGATCGCCCTGGTCGCCGGGATCACCACGATCTTCGCGATCGCCTATCTGACCTACACCGGCGCCGACACCGGCTCGCCAAACTCGGTCGACCTCCAGCCGCCGGCTAGCTTCACAACGCAGCAGAAGCAAACCTTCTTCGCCGGCGAGGCGGTGGTCGGGGAGTCCGGCTGTCTGGCCTGCCACCAGCTCGGATCAAACGGCAACAACGGACCCGGGCCGATCCTCACTCACATCGGCGCCCTGCTGGAGCCCGAGGCGATCGCTTCGACGCTGATCAATCCAACGCCGCCGATGCCGTCATTCAAGAAGCTGCAACAGCAGACGCCTCAGAAGTTCAACAACCTCGTCGGTTTCCTCTCAGAGCTGCGTTAGCACCGCCGGGAGCCATGCCGGCCACTGCACAGGGACCGACGGGCCAGTCCTCGCCGTCGCGGCCGGGGGTGCTGGAGGAAGACCAGGTCCAGGCGATGTTCGACCGGATCGCCGCCCTGTATGACCGGATGAACTCGGTGATGACGGCGGGGATGCATCATCGCTGGCGCGAGCGCGCCGCCGATCTGGCCGCCGCACCACCCGGGGGCAGAGTCCTCGACGTCGCGACCGGAACAGGTGACCTGGCGCTGGCGCTGGCGCGTCGAGTCGGGCCTGCCGGTGAGGTGCTGGGTGTCGACTTCTCTGAGCGGATGCTCGAGCTGGCACGGGCCAAGGCGGCAACCGATCGGCGGGCCGGCCGGGTGCGGTTCGAGGCCGCGAACGCACTCGAGCTTCCCCACGCGGATGATGAGTTCGACGCGGCAACGGTGGGGTTCGGCGCACGCAACTTCGCGTCGCTGGACCGCGGCGTGGCCGAGATGGTGCGCGTGGTTCGGCCCGGCGGGCGCGTGGTGATACTGGAGATCACCGCGCCCACGCGGCCGCCTCTGTCCGGCTTCTTCGGGCTGTGGTTCGATCGTCTCGTCCCGGCGCTCGGGCGGATGGCCGGCGATCCTGATGCCTACACCTATCTCCCGAGCTCGGTGCGCCGATTCCCGGGACCGGGGGAGCTGGCGGAGCTGATGTGGCGCTGCGGACTACGTGATGTCCGTTACGTGCTGACCGCCGGCGGGATCATTGCTCTACACGTCGGGGTAGTGTCGGACGCGTGAGCGCCGCGGCAGTGCAGACAGTCGTCGATTTCGGCGGCGAACCCGTGGTCCGACTGCTCGATCGCGCCGAGCAGCGGATGAACGAGCTCGCGGCCGGCCATGGCCCCCTGCTGGCGCGCTACGCAGGCCAGACGATCGCCGCGGGCGGCAAGCGGCTGCGTCCGCTGCTCGTGTTCCTGGCCGCGGGCGCCCCACCGCCGGAAACCGAGGCATTGCTGCGTGCCGCGGTCGCGGTGGAGCTGATCCATGGGGCCACGCTGATCCATGACGACGTGCTCGACGGATCGCCGCTGCGGCGAGGCCATCCCACGGTGTTCGCCGCCGGCGGCCGGAGCATGGCGATCGCCACGGGCGACCTGCTGTTCTCCCGCGCCTTCGCCGAGCTCGCGGCGGCTGGATCGGTGCAGGCGGTCAGGGTGCTGGCGCGGGCAACCGAGGAGCTGGCGGCGGGCGAGGTGATGCAGCGCGCCGACGCGTTCGCGGCTGAGCTCGGGGTTCAGCGCTATCTCGAACGCTGCCGGTTGAAGACCGCCGTGCTGTTTCGGGCCGCTTGCGAGCTCGGGTCGCTGCTGGCCGAGGGCCCAGTCGATGAGCTGGCCGGGTTCGGCGAGCAGATCGGTCTGGCTTTCCAGATCCTCGATGACGTGCTCGACGTCACCGGACCGCCCGAGCGGACGGGCAAGCCCCGCGGCGCGGACCTGCTTGACGGCACGGTCACCCTGCCGTTGATCGTGGCCCGCCTGCGCGATCCGGAGTTGGCTCAGCTCGACCTGCGCCAGGTCCAGACGCCGGACTCGGCGGCCGCTGTGTGCGACCGCATCGCGGCGACCGGCGCCTTGGAAGACGCGCGGGCCCATGCGCTCGAGCTGGTGAGGAGCGCCAAGCAGGTGCTGCCTCCGCTTCCATCGCGCCAGCGGGTGGCGCTTGAGCTTGTCGCCGACGGCGTGGTAGAGCGCTACACCTGATCGCGGCGACGCCACCGCCAGACGCCGAGGCGGGGGCCGGACCGCTCGATGCGCGGGCTAGAAGTCCTCGGGCAGGATCAGGTTGGCGTTGAGCGCCGCGATGAACCGCTCGACCTCGTCGGTCATATTGGCCTGAGCGAGGCGATGCAGGTCGGCCAGCATTTCCGAAAGTCCCTCCTCCAGCCGATCCTCGAGCTCCTCGACCTCGGCTTGGCTGAAGACGCCCAACGTGTTCCACCCGCAGTTCGGGCACATCAGCTCGAGCTCCCAGCACTCGTCCTCGGTCTCCGCCCACGAGAGCGGCTGCACGAGCGGCGCGCTGCAGTGACGGCAGATGTGTAGCGGGCGGTAGGCCCGGGCCGTCGAACCCTCGTCAAAGCGCACGACTTCGATCTTCCGCCCACTGGGAAGGACGATCCTGTGAACCGAGTGGTGTTGCGCTCGCTCTTCCACTGACCTGTCTCCGACACGGTTCTATCGGCGGCGGGTCGCCACAGCTTGAGCTGGTTTCTCCCCCAAACTGCGGGTTGTCGCTAACCTTGGCAGCCCGGTCAGGAGGCCGCGTCAATGTTCCGAAATCCGGTTACAGATCTGATCGTCGTACTGGTGGTCGCCCTGCTCATCTTTGGGCCCAAGAGGCTGCCGTTGCTCGGCCGCTCGCTTGGCCAGGGATTGCGCGAGTTCAAGGACTCGATCGGCGGGAACTCGTCTGAGGAGGCCGAGGACCGTCCGTCGATCGCCGCTGCGCCGGAAGCGCACACGGCGGTCTCGCCGGCGGCCGCCCAGCCTCAGGCTCCAGCCGAGCCGAGCACGCCTCCGCCCTCGACCGCGCCGTCCTCGGGTGTGGGCCCGGCGGAGGTCGGGTCCGCCGAGCAGCGCTCCTAGCCGGTTCGGGGAGCTGCGCGTGGCGAAGGTCCTGCGGCCAATCGCCCACGACGACCGGCTGAGCATCGTCGATCATCTGGACGAGCTTCGCTCGCGGCTGATCGTCTGCCTGGCGGCGCTGCTCGTCGCCTTCGGCGTCTGCTTCTGGCAGAACAGCGCGCTGATCCACGTGTTGAACCGGGCGCTGCCCCACGTTTCGACGGTGGCGGGCCAGTATGGACTGGCGGCGGTTCCGAACGCCTCGGCGAAACAGCGGGTATTTGACCTCGACGAGGCCCAGCTCGATCGTGACATTGCGGCATCACCCGGCCTCTCGGCCACCGCTCGCCAGCAGGCGGCAAAGGCGGCGCAGGCAGCGACGGCTGCCGCCAACCTTCTGCCCAAGACTCTGCAGACCCAGGAGAAGCCGGTCACCATCGGCGTCGGCGAGCCGTTCATGACGAGCCTGGCGGTGGCGGCGTACTTCGCCCTGCTGTTCTCGCTGCCGGTCCTGATGTTCGAGGCGTATGGCTTCGTGATTCCGGCGCTCAATCCTCACGAGCGCCGAACCGCGATCCCCGTGATGGTGGTCGCGCCGCTGCTGTTCGTCGTCGGCGTCGCATTCGCCTACCTGGTTGTCCTGCCCCCCGCGGTCCACTTCCTTCAGGGCTACAACTCCAAGCAGTTCGACATCGTCGTGCAGGCCAAGGCCTATTACACCTTCGAGGTGCTCACCATGCTGGCGATCGGCGTTGCGTTCCAGCTGCCGCTGGGCCTCCTGGCGCTACATCGGCTCGGCGTGATCGACGGCAATACGTTGACCCGACACTGGCGCTACGCGGTCGTGATCATCGCGGTGATCGCGGCCGCCATGCCTGGTGCAGACCCGGTCACCACCGGCTTGGAGACGCTTCCGCTCGTGATCTTGTTCCTCGTCAGCATCGTCCTGCTCAAGATCGCCGACCGGCGTGCGGCGGCCCGGGCCGCCGCGGAGGCGGCGCAGTTCGAAAGCGGTTTGGAGATACCCTCGTAAGGGATGCTGTTCGATCTTCGAAGCCGCGGCCGCCGCCGCACCGTCCAGGGGGTCTACTTGGGGCTGGCGCTGCTCATGGGGCTGGGGCTGGTGCTCTTCGGGGTGGGCGCCGGAAACGGCATCGGCGGCCTGCTCAACGCATTCACCGGCAACGGCTCGGGCAACAGCGCCCAGGTCGTCAACCAGCAGGAGCAGAGCGCGCTGAAGGCGGTCAAGGCCGATCCGAACAGCGCGTCGGCCTGGGGCGAGCTTGTCCAAGGCAAATACACCTCGGCCGGCGAGGGCAGCAACTACAACTCCACCACCGCGACATTCAGCGCCTCAGGTAAAAAGGAGCTGCGCGGTGCCACGCAGGCCTGGCAGCGTTACCTTCAGCTGACCAAGAGCCCCGACCCGAACATCGCGATCCTGGCCGCCCGCGCCTACGAAGACCTCGGCAACTACTCCGGGGCCGCGAGCGCCTGGGAGAGCGAGACCGCGGCATCTCCGGCCCAGGTTGGCTTCGCCTGCCTGGCCGCCAACGCCTACGCGGCCGGGCAGACACGGAAGGGAGACCTGGCCATGAGCCAGGCGATCTCGATGACACCCAAGGCGCAGCAGGCAACGCTGAAGACGGAGATCGCCTCGATCAAGCGCCAGCCGTCGCTGATCCGTCAGGCGTGCTGAGCGAGGTCGCCTGCCGGCCGCTGAGTTGCCAAGCTGTCTGGTCGCTGCCGCGCGGCTCTTCGCCGGCGCCCCGCGACGGGCTAACATCGGCGTCCCCCTCGGGCCGTTAGCTCAACTGGTAGAGCAGGGGACTCTTAATCCCAAGGTTGGAGGTTCGAGTCCTCCACGGCCCA
>DAIQND010000017.1:0-22112 GCA_036788555.1 Solirubrobacteraceae bacterium
CCCCGTGGACGGTGCGCTGACCATCGACAGCCTGGCGAGC
Organism: Solirubrobacteraceae bacterium; assembly: GCA_036788555.1. Taxonomy (GTDB): domain Bacteria; phylum Actinomycetota; class Thermoleophilia; order Solirubrobacterales; family Solirubrobacteraceae; genus Palsa-465. The sequence continues at coordinate 41 of DAIQND010000017.1, forward strand.
AGTTGATGCAGATAGCGGTGATCGGAGCCGGCATCGTGGGGACCTCCGTGGCGCTCGAGCTGACCCGCCGCGGTGCCGAGGTGACGCTGGTCGAACGCGAGCAGCCGGGTGAGGGGACGACGGCGGGAAGCTTCTCCTGGATCGACGCCTGCCATCCCGGCATCGCCGACTACCTCGAGCTGCGCCTGCTCGGCGTCGAGCGCTGGGGACGGGAGGCCGCCGAGTTCGGGCACCCGCCCTGGCTGTCGCTGAGCGGCACGACGCTCTGGAGCGCCGATCCCGCGCAGGCCGCCATGCTCGAGCGCCACGTGGAGCGGCTCGAAGGCTACGGTCAGACGCCGCACCGGCTCACTCCGGCCGCCGCGCTGCAAGAGCAGCCCGACCTCGTGATGGCGCCTGAGGTGGAGGTCGTCTATCGCTTCCCGGAAGAGGGATGGCTGGACACAGGGCCGGCGATCGCGGCGCTGCTGGAGCGTGCGCGCAGCGGAGGACTTCGGCTCCTCGCCTCCACACCGGTCCGCGAGCTCGGCTTCGACAGCGCCGGGCGCGTCCGCGGTTTGTTGCTGGACGGCGGCCGGCGGCTGGCCTGCGACGCCGTCGTCGTCTGTGTCGGCCGGTGGACGGAGCCGCTCCTGGCTCCGAGCGGGAACGAGGTCCCGATACTGGCCGGGGGCGAGGCGCCGGGACAGGTCGCGGGCCTGCTGGCGCGCACCACCCCGGTGCCCAGCCGCCTCGCCGGCGTGCTGCTCGCCGACGGCCTCATGATCCGGCCCGACGGGGGTGGGCGGCTGTTGCTGCACAGCGATGCGCTCGACGCCGGGTTGCATGGCGAGAGGGTCGACCCGCGGCTCGCCGAGGGCCTGCTGGCACTCCTCAGCGACCGCCTGCGCGGTGGCGAGCAGGCGCGGGTGGAGAGCTCGCGGGTCTGCCTGCGCGTGCTCCCCGGCGATCTGCTCCCGGTGTCCGGCTGGGCGGCCGACGGGCTCTACGTGATCGCCACCCACAGCGGGGTGACGCTGGCTCCCGCGCTGGCCCAGCTGGCGGCGGCGGAGGTGATCGATGAGCGCCAGCAACCCGAGCTGGCGCGGTTTCGTCCCGGTAGGTTTCGGAGCCTCGCGGCATGAACCGCGCCGGCGAAGAGGACCAGGAGATCACGGTCGCCGCCGCGCTGCGGCTGGCGCCGCTCAGCGACGGGGTGCCCGAGGTTCTGGCCGGAGCCGCCGGCCTGGAGAACCCGATCCGCTGGGTGCACTCGGGCGAGTGGATGGAGATGGCGTCGGTCCTGCGCGGGGGCGAGTTGCTGCTGAGCACCGGCATGGCGCTGCCCGAAAGCGCGGCGGCACAACGGCGCTTCGTCGCCTCGCTGGCCGAGCGGGCGATCGCCGGGCTCGTGATCGAGCTTCACACCTCGATCGACCGCGTGCCCAAGGACGTGGTGGCCGAGGCCGAGGCGCGCGGGCTGCCGCTCATCGCGCTGCATCGCGAGATCCCGTTCGTCGAGGTCACCGAGGCGCTGCATCGCGAGATCGTCGGGCGCCAGGCGCTGGCCCTTGAGCGGGCCGAGGAGGCGCATCGGCGCTTCACCGAGCTGATGCTCGAGGGGGCCGGCGTGCCCGAGGTGCTGGCGGCGCTCGGCCAGTTGATTCGCAACCCGGTGGTTCTGGAGAAGGCGGAGGAGGGGGTGCTCTACCACCACCCGCACGAGGCGAGCGATGCCGCCGTGCGGGCCGCGTGGGATGCCGTCGTCCACCGCCTGCCCGAGGCCCCCGATCACCTGGCGGTTCCGGTCAAGCTCGGCCGCGGTCGGACCTGGGGAACCCTCAGCGCGCTGGCGCTCAGCTCGCCGTTGCGCCGCCACGACCGGATCGTGCTCGAGCGTGGCGCGAGCGTGGTTGCGCTCGCGATGCTCCAGCGCGAGGGCGAGCCGAGCCTGGCCGCGCGCCAGCGCGGTCAGCTCATCGCCCGGCTGATGAACCCGACCAGCGTCGACGAGCGGGAGGCGACGGCGATGGCCGCCGAGCTCGGGTTCGACCGCCGCGCGCTCCTGCGCCTGCCCGTGGTGGCCGTGCGCCGATATCGCTGGTCGCTGAACGGGGAACACAGCGAGGAGTCGCCGTGGCTGGCGGCGTGGCGCGAGGTGACGCGCGAGCTGGAGAGCATGCACATGTCGGCGATCACCGGGATCCTTCCCGGGGAGGGGCTGGCGCTGTTCCTGGCCCTGCGCTCGACGGCCGACCGCGAGGAGGTCGCCGCCCGGATCGCTCGCACGCTGCGACGCGTCGCCGAGGTCGCGCTCGGGGGGGATGAGCTGGTGGTGTGCGTCGGCGCGGTCAGCCGGTCGTGGAAGGAGCTTGGCGCCGAGCTGCGCGACGCGCTCGAGCTCAGTCATGCCGTCGGCCAGGCTCCGCAGCAAGAGTGGTTCGACAGCGCCACGCCGCGAATCGAGCGGCTGCTGTGGTCGCTGCGCAGCGATCGGTCGCTGCAGAGCTTCGTGGCGCGCCGCCTGGACAAGCTGGCCCGCCACGACAGCGAGCATCGCACGCAGTTCTTAGCCACCGTCGAGGCGTACTGCGCCCACGGTGGGCGGATGGCCGAGACAGCACGCGACCTGCACCTTCAGCGCCAGTCGCTGTACAAGCGGATCGAGCGCATCGAGGAGCTGCTGGGCGAACGGCTGTCGGATCCCGACACGCGGCTGGGGCTCGAGCTGGCGATCCGCGCCCGCCGTTATCTGGAGGCGCTGGAGGGCGCCGGCAGCGGCTGAAAGTACGCACTGGGCCAGGCGCCGCCGCCGACACGGTGCCGCCTGGCGCGCCGATGTTGGTTACGGGTTGTCACTGGCTCCGCCCGGCGCGGTGGTGGACCATTGCCTTGGATACCCGGACCCAGGAGCTGCTGTTGACGACGAGACCGTTTGCGCCGATTGCGTGGGACCTCGTTCCTCGGCGCACCGCGCTGATCCTGATCGACCCTCAGAACGACTTTCTGCATCCGGACGGCTGGTACGCGCTGCGGGGCGTGGACATCGAGCACATGCGCCGCTGCATCGAGCCGATCAAGCAGCTGGTGGCCGCCTGCCGTGAGCGCGACGTTCCGATCATCTGGACCCGCCACGGATTCCGCAACGCCGAGGACGGCGGCTGGCTGGTGACGATGCGACCGTTCCTGCGCGACGGCGGGCTGCGGGTCGCCACCTGGGGCTATGAGGTGCTCGAGGAGCTCGGAGCGCGAGAGGATGACCGCTACGTGGAGAAGAACCGCCTGAGCGCCTTCTTCCAGACGAACCTGGAGCTTCAGCTACGTGCGCTCGACGCCGAGACGCTCCTGATCGGGGGAGTGCTCACCAACCAGTGCGTGGCCGCAACGAGCAAGGACGCGATGTTCCGTGACTTCAAGCCGATCGTCGTCGAGGAGGCGACGGGGACTACGCTCCCCCACCTCCACGCTCCCGCGCTCGAGATGATGCAGGTCGGCTGGGCCGAGGTCCGAGAGCTGGCACCGACGCTCGAGGCCTTGCGCGCGCTTCCGGCCAGGCGCGACCCGGTTCCGGCGTAGGCTGCGGATGCCCCGCCCCCGGGCGCCTCTTCCCGCGCAGGTCCGCGTCGCGGTCATCGGTGGCGGCATCGCCGGGTGCAGCGTCCTCTACCACCTCGCCCTGCGCGGCTGCAGCGAGACGATCCTGCTCGAGCAGAGCGAGCTGACCGCCGGCTCCACCTGGCACGCCGCCGGGCTCTGCACCCAGTTCGCCGCCAGCCCGCGGACGATGCGCCTGCTCAAGCGCAGCCTGGATCTCTACGAGACGCTGGAGCAGCAGACCGGGCGGGCGGTGGGGCTTCACCGCTGCGGCTCGGTACGCCTGGCCGAATCCGCCGATCGGCTCGATCAGTTTCACCACATCGCGGGGATCGCCGCCCAGGTCGGCGTCCCGATGCGGATCATCAGCGCCGAGGAGGCGGGGCGGCTGTTTCCCCTGATGCGGACCGACGGCGTGCTGGCCGCCGCCCACCTTCCCACCGACGGCCACGTCGATCCCTCCGGTGTGACCACCGCGCTGGCCTCCGGGGCCACCGCGCGGGGAGCCCGGATCGAGCGCCACACGAAGGTCACCGGGCTCAGGCGGGAGCGGGGAGGCTGGGCGATCGAGACCGCGCACGGCGAACTGCGAGCCGACGTCGTGGTCAATGCCGCCGGCCAGTGGGCGCGCGAGTTGGGGCGGCTGGCCGGAGTCGAGCTGCCGGTGGTGCCGCTCGAGCACCACTACGTGGTCAGCGAGTCGATCGCCGAGGTGGCCGGGCTCGAGCACGAGCTGCCCGTGCTGCGTGACCCCGAGGCCTCGTTCTATGCGCGCCAGGAGGGGGAGGCGCTGCTCGTCGGCCCGTTCGAGGCTGCCCCGCGGCCCTGGGCCGTGGACGGGATCCCGGAGGGCTTTCACGGCAAGCTGCTGCCCGCACGGCTGGAGGCCATCGAGGACGTGCTGCTTGCCGCTGCCCGGCGGATCCCCTGCTTTGAGTCGGCGGGGCTCAAGACGCTCATCAACGGCCCCGACGGCTACACGCCGGATGGCCGGGCGCTGATCGGCCCGGTCCCCGGCACGCGGGACTTCCACGTGATCGCCGGCTTCTCGATCTTCGGCATCGTGTTCGGAGGGGGCGCCGGCGCTCTCGCCGCCGACTGGGTGCTGGACGGCGAGCCGAGCCAGGATCTTTCGGAGCTCGACGTGCGCCGCTTCGGCTCCTACGCCACGAGCAAGCGGTTCCTGATCCCCAAGGCGGTCGATGCCTACCAGCGCGAGTACGCGATCGAGTTTCCCTACGAGGAGCGCCCGGTGGGCCGCCCGCTGAAGACCTCGCCGGTGTATGACCTGCTGCGCGAGCGCGGCGCGGTGTTCGGCGCGCGCTCGGGCTGGGAGCGCCCGCTCTGGTTCCGGCGCGGGGACGCCCGCGAGGTGTACAGCTACCGGCGACCCGCGTGGTATGAGGCGGTGCGCGCCGAGTGCCAGGGGGTCCGCGACGCCGTAGGAGTGCTTGACCAGACGAGCTTCGCCAAGTTCGAGGTCAGCGGCCCCGCGGCCGAGGGGTACCTCGACCGTCTCTGCGCCAACGCCCTGCCCGCCAAGGTGGGGAGGATCGCCCTGACCCAGATGTGCTCCCCCGCCGGCGGCGTGGAGTGCGACGTGACGGTCACTCGGCTCGGCGATGATGCGTTCTACGTCGTCTCCGCGGCCGCCGCCGAGGCCCACGACGAGGCGTGGCTGCAGTCGCATCTTCAGGATCACCACGCCGTGCGCATCGACAACCTCACCGCGCGCCACGGGGTGCTGACGCTGGCGGGGCCGCGCGCGCGGGAGCTGCTGGCCGCGGTCACCGACACCGACTGCAGCGCGGAGGCCTTCCCGTTCTTCAGCTGCCGGCAGATCGAGGTGGGGATGTCCCCGGTGCGGGCGCTGCGCGTCTCCTACGTCGGAGAGCTCGGGTTTGAGCTGCACCATCCGATCGAGTACCAGCGCCACATCTACGCCCAGCTGCTCGAGGCCGGCCAGCCGCTGGGGCTGGTCGACTTCGGCTACCAGGCGCTCGAATCGATGCGCCTTGAGAAGGCCTACCGGATGTGGGGTCTCGACCTGTCGCTGGACTTCACCCCGCTCGAGGCCGGGATGGAGCGGTGGGTTCGGCTCGACAAGCCATTCATCGGCCGCGAGCGGCTCGCCCGGATGGCCGAGAACGGAGGACCGCCCCAGCGCCTGGCCTGCCTGGTGGTCGACGCCGACGGCGCTGACGCCCACCGCTTCGAACCGGTGCTCGATGGTGAACGCCTGCTCGGGTATGTCACCTCGGGCGGCTACGGCTTCCGCGTCGACCGCTCGATCGCAATGTGCTACCTGCCGAGCGACTACTGCCGGCCTGGCACCCGGGTCAGCGTCGAGATTCTGGGCGACCGCCGGCCGGCCGAGGTGATCGAGCCGCCACTGTATGACCCCGCCAACCGGCTGCTGACGAGCTGAAAGGAGCAAGCAGATGAGGCTCGGAGCCCAGTTCCTTCCCGAGAACTTCGACGACTACATCGCCTCGGTCCAGACCGCCGAGCAGTCCGGATACGAGTTCGCCTGGCTGGTCGACTCGCAGATCCTCTGGCAGGACGTCTACGTGTACCTGACCCATGGGCTCCAGGCGACCGAGCGAATCACCTTCGGCACCGCGGTCACCAACCCGGTGACCCGGCACGTGACCGTCACGGCGAGCTTCTTCGCCACTCTGGCCGGGCTTCATCCCGGTCGCGTCGCGCTGGGGATCGGCCGCGGAGACAGTTCCGTCCGCACGATGGGGCTCCCGCCCGCCCGCACCACGCAACTGGGGGAGTACGTGCGCGGCCTGCGCGCACTGCTGCGCGGCGAGCCGGCGCCGGTGGGCGCAGATGAGGTGCGGCTGCGCTGGCTCGACCGGGATGCCGGCGTACCGATCATGATGTCGGGCACGGGGCCCAAGAACCTTCGGCTAGCGGGCGCGCTGGCCGATCGGGTCATGCTCTACGTGGGCGTGACCCCTGAGGCGGTCAGGTGGGCGCTCCGGCACGTCGCCGAGGGCGCCCACGCCGCCAGCCGCGATCCGGAGTCGCTGAAGGTCTCGATCCTCTGCGCGATGCACGTCGACGACGATCACGACGCCTCCGCCGTCGCCTGCCGGTGGGCTCCCGCGGCATGCGCCAACCACATCGCCGACATGGCCCGCAACAACCCTAACCACGACATGCCCGAGGTCATGCTCCGGCTGCTTCGCGCCCGCGAGGACTACGACTACTACACCGGCCACCTCGACTCCGGAGCCGCGCACACGGCGTACCTCACCACCGAGCTCGTTGATGACTTCGCGATCGCCGGACCGGTGGATCACTGCCTGGAAAAGCTCCGTGCGCTGGCGGACATCGGTGTGGACGAAGTCTCGGTGGCGTATAACAATGGAATGTTCGAGCAGATGGAGCGAGTCGGAAGCGAGATCGTTCCCGCGCTGGCGGCCCTGACTCCGGCGCGCTAACCGAAGGGAAGCATCGTGGCCACAACAGAAACCGTTTTGAACCACTGGATCGAGGGACGCGAGGAGACCTCGCGGTCCGGACGTCACGGCGAGGTCACCAACTCCGCGACCGGCGAGGTCACCAGCCAGGTGCCGTTCGCCGACGCCGAGGAGGTCGACGCCGCCGTCCAGGCGGCGGTCGCCGCCGCGCCGGCATGGGAATCGAGCTCGCTATCGCAGCGCACCGCGATCATGTTCGCGTTCCGCGAGCTGCTCCACGAGCACCGCGACGAGATGGCGCGGATCGTCACCCTGGAACACGGGAAGGTCACCGACGACGCGCGGGGCGAGGTCCAGCGCGAGCTGGAGCAGGTGGAGTTCGCCTGCGGGCTGGCCCAGCTGCTCAAGGGCGAGCATTCCTGGCAGGTGTCGCGCGGCGTCGACAGCTACTCGCTACGCCAGCCGGTCGGCGTCGTGGCGGGGATCACGCCGTTCAACTTCCCCTCGATGGTCCCGGGATGGATGTTCCCGCTCGCGCTGGCCGCCGGCAACACGTTCGTGCTCAAGCCCTCCGAGCAGGATCCCTCGGCTTCGATGATGCTGGCCGAGCTGCTGGCCGAGGCCGGCCTGCCGCCGGGCGTGTTCAACGTCGTGCACGGCGACCGTGAGGCGGTGCAGGCGCTGCTCACCCATCCTCGCGTGAACGCGGTGTCGTTCGTCGGCTCCACCCCTGTGGCCAAGCACATCTACGAGACCGCCACCGGCCACGGCAAGCGGGCGCAGGCGCTGGGCGGAGCCAAGAACCACGCGATCGTGCTCCCCGACGCCGATCTGGACTACACCGCCGACCAGCTCGTGGCCGGCGCCTACGGCTCGAGCGGCCAGCGCTGCATGGCCGTCTCGGCCGTCGTCGCCGTCGGAGAAGCGGGCGACGCGCTGGTCGAGAAGATCGCCCAGCGGCTCGACCGCCTGGTCGTAGGGCCGGGCGATCAGCCGGGATCCGAGGTTGGCCCGCTGATCAGCGCCGCCGCGCGCGACCGGGTGAAGAGCCTGATCGACGCCGGCGTCGAAGAGGGCGCGGAGCTCATCAGCGACGGACGGGGCGTCACCGTCGAGGGACACGAAGAAGGCTTCTTCGTCGGCCCGACGCTGTTCGACCGGGTCAGCACCGAGATGCGCATCTACCAGGAAGAGATCTTTGGACCGGTGCTCGTAGTTACACGCGCGCGAGACCTCGACGAGGGGATCCAGATCATCAACCGCAACCCGTGGGGCAACGGGGCGGCGATCTTCACCCGCAACGGCAATGCCGCCCGGGCCTTCCAGCTGCAGGTCAGTGCCGGGATGGTGGGGATCAACGTCCCGATCCCGGTCCCGATGTCCTACTACTCCTTCGGGGGCTGGAAGGCCTCGCTGTTCGGCGACGTCCACATCCACGGCGCGGAGGGGCTTCGCTTCTACACGCGCGGGAAGGTCGTGACCTCGCGCTGGCCGGAGTCGGCCGACGCCAGGATCGACCTCGCCTTCCCGACCGCAAGCTGACGCGACATCCACCTGCAATACGAGCGAGAGACAAGATGAACGCACTTGCTGACCTCCAGGAGGCGGCCCACGAGCACCTCCTGATGCACTACACGCGCAACGGGGCCTATGGTCCCGCTGGCCAGCCGCTGATCGTGCTCGAGCGGGGCGAGGGCCCCTACGTGTTCGATACCGACGGCAACCGCTACTTCGACGCGCTGTCGGCGCTCTTCTGCTCCCAGCTCGGCTACTCCTACGGCGAGGAGCTGGCGGCGGCGGCCGCGACCCAGATGGCGCGCCTGCCGTTCGCCACCACCTGGGGGATGGTGCACCCGGCGGCGGTCGAACTGGCCGATCGGCTCTCTGAGCTGGCGCCGCCCGGACTCGGGCACGTGTTCTTCACCAGCGGTGGCGCCGAATCCGTGGAGTCGGCCTGGAAGATAGCCCGGCTCTATCACAACGCCACCGGCGGCGAGCAGCGAACCAAGGCGATCGCGCGTCGCATTGCCTACCACGGCGCCAGCCTGGGCGCCCTCGCGCTGACGGGCGTCGAGGGCTACAAGGCGCCGTTCGCGCCGCCGGCGATCCACGTCCGCCACGTGTCGCCCACCAACCGCTTCCGGCTGGCCGAGGACGAGCGGTTCGGGCCGGCGGTCGAGGATGACGCCGAGTTCTCGCGGCTGCTGCTGGAGGAGATCGAAGCCGTCGTCCTCGACGAGGGACCGGAGACGATCGCGATGTTCATCGCCGAGCCGGTCCAGAACGCCGGCGGCTGCTTCGTGGCGCCGCACGGCTACTGGGAGGGCCTGCGCGAGCTGGCCGACCGCTACGGGTTCCTGCTCGTGGCCGACGAGGTGATCACTGCCTTCGGCCGCCTCGGCGAGTGGTTCGGTTCGCTGCGCGTCGGCGCCCAGCCCGATCTGATGACCACGGCCAAGGGGCTCACCTCGGCCTATGCGCCGATGGGGGCGGTATTCGCGTCAGACCGCGTGGTGGCGCCGCTTTATGACGATCCCAAGCGCCCGCTGGCTCACGGGATTACCTTCGGCGGTCACCCGCTGTGCGCCGCCATATCGCTCAAGAACCTCGAGATCTTCGAGCGGGACGGCGTGTTCGAGAACGTCAGGGCACTCGAGGGCCACCTGCACGAGCGCCTGCGGGAGCTCGAGTCGCTGCCGATCGTCGGCGACGTCCGGGGAGCCGGCTTCTTCTGGGCCGTCGAGCTCGTGGGCGAGGGCCGCCGGCGCTTCGACGCCGAGGAGCGCGAGCGGCTCCTGCGCGGCTTCATGTTCGGGCGCCTGCTCAAGGCCGGGATGATCGCGCGGCCCGATGACCGCGGCGACGCCGTTCTGCAGGTGGCCCCGCCGCTCGTCTCCACCGCGGAGCAGCTCGATGAGATGGTCGACGGGGTCGCGGAGGTGCTGAGCGACGCCGGGGAGCTGATGAACCTCGAGCCCGAGACCGCCGGCACGACATGAGAATCCTCGTCATCGACCCCAACACCACCGAGGCGATGACGCGTGACATCGAGTGCGACCCTGACGCCGCCGAGCGCGAGATCATCGCCGAGGCCACCCTGGCCGTCGCCTCTGACGGCGCCGAGGCGATCTGTCTGGGCTGCGCGGGAATGGGGCCGCTGGATCGCCGGGTGCAGGAGGCGCTGGGCGTTCCCGTGATCGACGGGGTCGCGGCCGCCACCAAGCTGCTCGAGGGGCTGCTCGGCTACGGGCTGGCCACCAGCCGCGTGGCGGCATTCATGGCTCCCGAGGCCAAGGAGTTGGCGAGCGACTCCGATGTCCTGCGCGCCTTCCGGACGCCCTCCCGAGCCGCCAAATCGCTGCGTATCTAACAACACCAGGAGGTTTCCCATGGCCGTACAGACCGAAGGTCTCACGCGCGAGCAGCTGGCCGCGCTTCCCGCCAGCTACTTCAAGGCGGTCGACGCGCAGGATCTCGACGCCGTGGTGGCGCACTTCGCGCCGGACGCGACGCTGACCGTGCAGACCGACCACGCAACCTTCAAGGGGGCCGGCGAGATCCGGCGGATGTTCGGCGACTTCTTCGCCAACTCCGACTCGATCTTCCACGAGATCCGCAACATCGTGGTCGAGGAGGCGGCGGGCAAGGTGGCCACCGAACAGGGCTACATCGGCGATCTCACCGACGGCACGCACAACGACATGCACAACTGCAACTTCTTCGACGTCGGGCCCGACGGCAAGTTCACGCGCGTGATCATCTGGATGGCGGGAACCAACCCGCTCAAGTAGCGGGAGATCCGGCGCCTGCGCGGACCTGCTCGCGCAGGCGCCGCGTCGCCTCGTGGTCCACCGCCCGCTGGCGGAGATCGAGGACGACGCCATAGTCGCGCTGGGCCAGCTCGGCGGTGGTGAACCCGTCGAGCACGTCGGAGAGCACCAACTCGGGATCGCGCTCGAGCGGATCGCCGTAGCCGCCGGAGTTGGGGACGACGACCTCGATCGTCGAGCCGGCCTCGAGCGTGTGGCCGGTGAACTTCGACGGCCACAGCTCGCTGGTCCCGTCGGGCTTGGTGATCCTCGTCGAGGCGTTGACACCATCCTGGCCGCCGAAGATCCCCCAGGGCGGATCCGCCACCTGGCGCTCGCCCTCGCAGGTCACGATCGTGTCGACCAGGAAGCGGTTGACGCGGATCATCCCCACGCCGCCGCGCCACTTGCCCGCGGCGCACGGGTCGTCGCGCAGCTCGTAGCGCTCGGTCCGCATCGGGAAGCGCCACTCGAGCTCCTCGATCGGGTTGTTGCGGGTGTTGGCGATCAGGCAGTCGATCGAGTCCAGCCCGTCCTTGTCGTGGCGGCCGCCGTAGGAGCCCTCATCGACCTCCAGGTAGACCCAGTACTCGCCCTGCCCCTCGAGAAAGCCCGAGTAGGAGATGAAGTGCAGGTGGGCCGAGTTGCCGGCGGTGATCTTCTCCGGCGCGACCGGCGCCAGCGCCCGCAGGGCCAGGTCGACGGCCCGCTGCACCTGGCAGAAACGCGCGAAGCAGGCGCGGGGGAAGTTGGGGTTGAAGATCGACCCCTCGGGCGCGATCACCTTGACCGGCCGGAGCATCCCCTCATTCTGGGGGACGAACACCGGGTAGGCGACCTCGTCGAGGAAGATCATCCGGGTGATGAAGGTCATCGCCGAGACCGTCGTGCCCTCGTAGGGGCAGTTGAAGCCCGTCGGGACCTCGGCGCTCGAGCCGGTGAGATCGAAGGTGATCTCGTCGCCCTCGATCTTCACCGCCACCTTGACCGGCAGCGGCACGCCACGCGTGCGCCCGTCGTCGTCGAGCCAGCCCACCTCGGTCTCGTAGGTGCCGTCCGGCAGCTTGGCAATCTCCTGGCGGAGCATCCGCTCGGAGTAGTCGAGCCAGCCTCCCGCGGCGCTCAGCACCGCCTCCTTGCCGTAGCGGCCCAGCAGCTCGAGATACCGCCGCCGGGCGAGCTCGCAGGCGGCGATCATCGCCTCCAGATCGCCCCGGTTGTAGGTCGCGGTGCGGGTGTTCTCGAGGATGTGGCGCCAGATCTGCTCCTGGCGCACCCCCTTATCCGAGAGCTTGATCGCCCGGTAGATGTTGCCCTCCGACCAGTTGTCGACCAGGTCGATGGCCAGCCCGGGGTAGGCGCCGCCGATGTCGAGCAGGTGGGCCGAGGCGCCGGCGAATCCGGCCAGCTGACCCTCGAAGAAGATCGGGATCACGATCGCCGCGTCGGGCGAGTGCGTCGCGCCGCCGTAGGGGTCGTTGTGCAGGACGACGTCGCCCTCGTGGATGTCATCGCCCAGCAGCCGGATCACGTTCTTGACGATCTTCGGCATCGCCCCCATAAACATCGGGGTCGAATCCGACTCGGCCAGCACGTTGCCCTCGGCGTCGAAGATCCCAGCGCCCAGGTCCTCTGACTCGCGGATGATCGAGCTGTAGGACATGCGGAACAGCACGCCAGCCATCTCCTTGGCGATCGCCGTGCAGGCGCCCCCGATCACGCGCATCAGGATCGGCGTGGCCAGTTCGACCGCTCGCTCCTCGGCCGCCTTCACCCCCAGCGTGCAGTCGATCACGATGTTGCCGAACTCGTCGATCTCGGCCACCAGGCCCGGTGGCACGACGGTCGTCGTGTCGTACTGCTCGATGATCGCCGGCCCCTCGATCCGGTCGCCGGCCAGGAGCTTCGTGCGCTCGTAGAACTTGGTCGTGCGCCGGTCGGGATGGCCGCCGACGTCGAAGGTCACCTCGCGCTCGAGTGTCAGCGCGCGGGCGGGATCGCCGTCGCCGCGCTCCAGACGGTCGGGTCGGAGCTCGGGGATCTGCCCGATCGCCACCGTGCGGATGTTCACCAGCTCGATCTCGGCCTCGAATCGGTGACCATACTCGGCCTCGTGGGCGCGGTGAAAGCGCTCGGCCAGCTCGGTCAGCCAGGTGGCGTCGATCTCGCCCGCGGGGACGTCGAAGCGGACCTCGTAACCCTGGCCTGCGTAGCGGCAGTCGGCCAGCCGCCGGATCACCCGCCGGTCCTCCGGCACCCCATCCTGCTCGAGCTGGCGCAGCGCCTGGCCGGTGAGATCGTCGTAGCGGGCGCGCAACCGGTCGAGGTCGGCGCTTGAGACCTGGTGGCGTTCGGTGGCGACGAACTCGTGCTGCAGGTCGGTGGCCAACAGGCCGGTGGCGGCCACGATCCCCGGATAGGTCGGAATCAGCACCCGCGCGATCTCGAGCTCCATCGCGATGTCGCAGGCGAACAGAGGCCCCGCGCCACCACCGGCGACGAGGGTGAAGTCGCGCGGGTCATAGCCGCGCCTGACCGAATTGAGCTCGATCGCCTGGGTCATGCCGAACTTCTGGATCTGCAGCGCGCCCAGCGCCGCCTCCTCCACCGACATCCCCAGCCGGTCCGCAAGCTTGGCCATGGCCGCCTCGGCCAGGCCGACGTCGAGATCCATATCGCCGCCGAGCAGGCCGCGGTCGGGACGCAGCCTCCCGAGCAGCAACTGGGCGTCGGTCGACGTCGGCTCGCTGCCTCCGCGGCCGTAGCAGGCCGGACCAGGATCGGCGCCCGCCGACTGCGGGCCCACGCGGAACACGCCACCGTCGTCGATGTAGGCGATCGACCCACCGCCCGCGCCGATCGTGTCGATGTCGACCATCGGGATCATCGCCTGGTAGTCGCCGACCTTCGTGTCGAGCAGGTGACGCATGCGCAGCTCGCCTCCGGCCGCCACCCCGATGTCGGCCGAGGTGCCGCCGATGTCGAGCGTCACGATGTCATCAAAGCCGCCGAGCCGCCCGGCCCAGATGCCGCCGATCAGCCCGGCCACCGGCCCGGACATCAGCAGGTTCACCGGCCGCAGCGTCGCCGACTCCACGGTCGCCATCCCGCCGGCCGACTGCATCAGCTGGATCCCGTGCTTGAACCCGTCGTCCTGCAGCGCCTGGTCGAACCGCGCGACGTAGCGGGAGACCTGCGGCCCGATGTAGGCGTTCAGCGCCACGGTCGAGAAGCGCTCGTACTCGCGATAGAGCGGCAGCACCTCGTGAGAGACCGACAGGTAGCACTCGGGGTACTCCTCGAGCACGATCTCCTTGATCCGCTGCTCGTGGACGGGGTTCAGGTAGGAGTGCAGCAGGCACACGGCGATCGCCTCGACGCCCGCCTCCCGCAGCGCCCGCACCCGCTCGCGCACCTCGTTCTCGTCGAGCTCGGCGATGACCTCCCCGTCGGGCACCGTTACCCGCTCGCCTACGGTGAGCCGGTTGCGGCGCTTGACCAGCGGCCGCGACTGCCAGGGAAGCTCGAGCTGCAACGAGAAGTTGTAGGGCTTCTTGTGGCGGGCGATGTGGATGATGTCCCGGAAGCCCTCGGTGGTGATCATCCCCACCTCGGCGCCGTTGTAGGTCAGGACGATGTTGGTCGCCACGGTCGTGCCGTGCAGCAGGTTGTCGACCTCCGAGAGCGCGATCCCGGCCTTCTCGCACAGGCCGCGGACCCCCTCGACCACGGCGCGCGCGGGGTCCTCCGGCGTCGAGTGGAGCTTGTCGACGGTGATCCGGCCAGCTTCCTCGTCAACCAGGATGAGGTCGGTGAACGTGCCTCCAACGTCGACGCCGATTCGTTTCATCTATGCCTCCGGGAGCCGTTTGGCGCAACCCTCGAGGCCGCGCGTCCTGATGGTCAGTGATATTGGCTGGCCGCGCTCGGCGTCTGCAAGCGACGAGCTGTGCGGTGCGCCGACACCAGGGCTGACAGGTTGCCCGGTCACCCGGGGCTGCTCAGGCGGCCATCGCCGCGGTCCGCTGCGCGGCTTGTGCGCGGCTGACGACGTCAAGCAGCTTCGCGCACGCATGAACCGCCTCGACGTGGGGAACCGCCACGTCCAGCCGGGCCGCCAGCTCGATCACCGCGCCGCTCATGCAGTCGAGCTCGAGCGGCTTGCCCGCCTCCAGATCCTGGAGCGTCGAGGTCTTGTGGTCGCCGACGGCGATACCGGCCTCGAGCCGGCGATCGATCGACACCGGTAGCTCGATGTCCAGCGCCTGCGCCACCGCGGCGGACTCCTCGAGCATCGCCCGGAGCAGCTGCGCCATCTCGGGCAGCGTCCCCAGCTCCCCGAGAGTTGCCCGGGTGAGCGCGGTGACCGGGTTGAAGGCGACATTGCCGACCAGCTTCAGCCAGATCTGCTCACGCAGCCGCTCCTCGACCGGGGCCTTCAGCCCGCCGGCGACGAACGCCTCCGAGATTCGCTGGGCACGCTCGCTCAGGCTGCAGTCGGGCTCTCCCAGGGCAAAGCGTGTTCCCTCGATGTGCCGGATCACCCCCGGTGAGACGATCTCGGTCGAGCAGTAGACGACGCAGCCGACGATCCGCTCGGGGGCGATAGACCGCGAGATGACCCCGCCCGGATCGACGCTCTCGAGCGTGGCGCCTGCCAGCGGACCGGGATGCGACTGGAAATACCACCACGGGATCCCATTCTGGGCCGGGATCACGACCGTCTCAGGCCCGAGGGCGCGGCCGATCCGCTCGGCCAGCGCCGGGAGGCTGTTGGCCTTCAGCGCCACAAACGCCACATCGGCCTCGCCGAGCGCGTCGAAGTCGTCGGTCGCCTCCGGGTGCGCCTCGAAATCCCCCCGCGGGCTGTGGACGCGTACGCCGTTCTGCTGCAGCGCCTTCAGATGCGCCCCGCGGGCGATCAGCGTGACGTCGCTGCCACCGCGGGCCAGCGCAGCCCCGACGTAGGCACCGATTGCGCCGGCTCCCACCACGGCGCACTTCATGCCGCGTCCTTGGCCGGTGCTGCATCCCCCAACAACTCCCTCAGGATCTCGTCGGTGTGCTCTCCCAGCAGCGGCGAGCGGACGATCTCGACCGGGGAGTCAGACAGCTTGAACGGGCACCCGACCGTCTTGAACCGGCCGCGTTGAGGATGATCGATCTCGACGATCATCCCGCCGTCGGCCAACCCCGGATCCTCGAGCAGCTCCCGCGTGTCGATCACAGGCCCGCACGGCACACCGACCTCGTTGAGCTCGCGGAAGGCCTCCCACTTGTCCTTGGTCAGCGTCCAGGCCTCGATCGTGTCGAAGATCTCGGTCAGGTTTGACAGCCGCCTTTCCGGCGTTGCGTACTCCGGATCCTCAACCCACTCCGGCCGCCCGATCTTGTTTGCCAGCACCTCCCACACCTGGGGCTGGATGACCAGATACAGGTAGTCGTTCGGAGCTCCGCCCTTGCAGCGGACGGCCCACCCGGGATGGCCGCCACCCGAAGCGTTGCCCGACCGCGGGACGCTGTCGCCGAACTCGCGGTTGGGGTACTCCTTCAGCGGCCCGTGCTCGAGCCGCTGCTGGTCGCGCAGCTTGACCCGGCAGAGATTGAGAATCCCGTCGCGCATCGCGATCGTCACCCGCTGGCCGCGGTCGGTGTGCGTGCGCTGATACAGCGCCGCGCAGATCGCGCCGAACAGGTGCACGGCGTTGCCCGAGTCGCCGATCTGCGCGCCGGTGACCACCGGCGGGCCATCCTCGAACCCCGTCGTGCTCATCGCGCCGCCGGTCGCCTGGGCGATCGGCTCATACGCCTTGGCGTGGGCGAGCGCCCCCGGCCCGAAGCCCTTCAGCGAGGCGTAGATCAGCCGCGGGTTGAGCTCCTGCAGGTGCTCCCAGGTGAGCCCGAGCCGGTCCAGCGCCCCCGGCGCAAAGTTCTCCACCAGCACGTCGGCGCGCCGCAGCAGCTCCTCACACGCCAGCATCCCCTCTTCGGTCTTGAGGTCCAGCACGAGGCTGCGCTTGTTGCAGTTGAGCATCGTGAAGTACAGGCTGTCGACGTCGGGAATGTCGCGCAGCTGGCTGCGCGTCACGTCGCCCCGGGGCGGCTCGACCTTGATCACGTCGGCTCCCATCCAGGCCAGCAGCTGGGTGCACACCGGCCCTGCCTGCACGTGGGTCATGTCGACGACACGGACACCTTCCAGAGCCTTGCTCATCGGCGCCACCTCTCCCAGCTGCGCTCGGCCCAGCGAGCGAGGCTGATCATCATCCTCTCCTAAGTCGCGTCCCCGCCACGTGCGCGGGGATCTACGTCTCCACTCGCGGCGGAACGGAGGTCTGCCTCCCCACCCCCGCGCGCGGAAGTCGGACATTAATAGCATCGCCGGCCGTGGCGGAATAAGCTGCCCGGCGCGTGCGCGCGGTTGGCGTCGACATTGGTGGAACGTTCACCGACCTGATGCTGTACGACAGCGAGTCAGGCGCTGTCCACGTACACAAGGTCCCCTCCACGCCTGACGCGCCGGATCAGGCGATGGTGAAGGGCCTGGTCGATCTCTGCCGCCGGGCCGGCGTCGAGCCCAGGCAGGTCGACGCCGTGTTCCACGGAACCACCGTGGCCACCAACGCGGTTCTCGAACACCAGGGCGCGCGGGTCGGGATGATCACGACGCGCGGCTTTCGTGACGTCGTCCACATCGGGCGCCACCAGCGTCCCCTGCACTACTCGGTGATGCAGGAAATCCCCTGGCAGGCCCGTCCGTTCGTCCGCCGCCGCCGGCGCAAGGTGGTGAGCGAGCGGATCGTCCCGCCGGCCGGCGAGGTGCTGGTCCCGCTCGATGAGGGCGAGGTGCGTGAGGCGGCCCGCGAGCTGCGCGAGGAGGGAGTGGAGGCCGTGGCGGTCTGCTTCCTGTTCTCCTACCTCAACCCCGAGCACGAGCGGCGAGCCGCGGAGATCGTGCGCCAGGAGCTGCCCGACGCCTTCGTCACCACCAGCGCCGACATCGTCCCCCAGTTCCGCGAATTCGAGCGCTTCACGACCGCGTGCATGAGCGCCTTCGTCGGCCCGAGGACCGGCGCCTACCTGGAGCGGCTGGCATCGGCGCTTTCGCGGGAGGGCGTCCCCAGCGATCTGCACGTGATGATGTCGAGCGGCGGTCTGGCCAGCGTGCGTAGCGCCGCCGAGCGGCCGGTCACGCTGCTGATGTCTGGCCCGGCGGCCGGCATTCTCGGCGGCCAGTGGGCCGGCGAGCTTGACGGCCGGCGGCGGCTGATCACCTTCGACATGGGCGGAACCTCGGCCGACATCGGAATCGTGACCGAGCACGGGGTGGGCGAGGCCTCGGCGCGCGACACCTGGATCGGCGGCTACCCGCTGCTGGTGCCGATGCTCGACGTGCACACGATCGGGGCCGGCGGCGGGTCGATCGCGTTCGTCGATTCCGGCGGAGGATTCCGCGTCGGACCCCACAGCGCGGGCGCCACTCCGGGCCCCGCCTGCTACGGGCTCGGCGGCGATCGGCCGACGGTCACCGACGCCCACGTCATGCTCGGCCGCATCGATCCGGAACGTTTCCTCGGCGGTCACATGCGCCTCCAAGTGGAGCGCGCCGGCGCGGTGTTCGCTGAGCTGGCGGCGGAGCTCGGGCTCGACGTGGCCGAGGCGGCCGAGGGCGCGATCACGATCGCCAACGCCAACATGGCGCGCGCGATCAGGTCGCGCACGATCGAGAAGGGCCACGACCCCCGAGGGTTCACGCTCGTCGCCTTCGGCGGTGCCGGACCGCTGCACGCGGCGGAGGTCGCGGAGTCACTCGAGATCCCCGAGGTCCTGGTGCCGCCCCACCCTGGCATCACCTCGGCAACCGGGCTGCTCACCAGCGACCTCAAATACGACCAGATGCGCACGGTGTTCATGGTCCAGGGCGACGTCGACGAGGCGCGCCTCAACCACGGGCTGGCCGAGCTCGAGGCCGAGCTCGTCGAGCGCCTGCGGCGCGACGGCGTCGCTGAGGGCGACATCGAGATCGCCAGGATGCTCGACTGCCGCTACGCCGGCCAGGGCTACGAGCTGCGGCTCGCCCTCAGCAACGGCAACTTCTCCGAAGCCGAGCTCGAGCGCTTCCACGCGCTGCACGAGCGCGAGTACGGCCATGCGTTCAGCGACCCGATCGAGATCGTCAACGCCCGCGTCAGCGTCACCGGCCGCCGGCCGACGCTGAGGCGGCTGCGCCCACCGGAGGGGTCGCTCGAGGCCGCGCTGGTCGGCCGGCGCGAGAGCATCTTTCGCGTCGATGGATCGCTTGAGGCGCTTCCGACCGGCTTCTATGACCGCACGCGCCTGCCGGCCGGCGAGGCGCTGCCCGGCCCGGCGATCGTCTTTCATCTCGACACCACGACGCTCGTGCCGCCCCGCTGGAGCGCACAGGCCGAGGACTCGGGAAACCTGATCCTCAGGAGGTCCACCTGATGAGCACCGCTCGCACCCGAGTCGACCCAGTGACCGCCGCGGTGATCGCGGGCGCCCTGGATTCGATCGCGGTTGAGATGGGCCACAAGCTGGCCCGCATGTCGTTCTCCTCGATCATCCGTGAGTCGGAGGACTTCGGGTGCGTGGTCTGCGACGCGCAGGCGCGGCAGCTCTGCGAGTCGGTGCAGTCGACGCCGCTGCAGTCGGGTCCGATCCCCGGCTACATCCGCGGAATCAACCGGCGCTTCGCCGAGCTCGGCCAGGAGTGGAAGCCGGGCGATGTGGTCATCCACAACCACGCCTACTACGGCGCCTCCCATCAGCCCGACGTCGGCTTCTGCGTGCCGATCTTCTATGAAGATCAGCTGGTGGGGTTCTCGGCCACCACCGCCCACCACCTCGACCTCGGGGCGCTCACGCCGGGAACGTGCGGCATCGTCGACGCCACCGACGCCTACGCCGAGGGGCTTCAGTTCGCCGCGATCAAGGTCGAGGAGGGGGGCCGGCGCAACGAGTGGGTCTGGCAGCTGATCCGCGACAACGTGCGGGCTGAGCACGTCGTGGTGGGTGACATGGGGGCGCAGGTCGCGGCGGCACGCGCGGGTGCCGCCCGCTTCCTCGAGCTGATCGAGCGCTACGGGCTGCAGACCGTCCGCGACGCCGGCGAGGACCTGATGGATTACTCCGAGCGCATGATGCGGCGGGAGATCGAGCGCCTTCCCGACGGCACCTACACCGCCGAGGGCCGGCTCGACGGGTTCCAGGCTGACCCCGACCCGGCACACCGGGACCTGGCGATCGCGGTGGCGGTCACGATCGACGGCTCGGACGTGAAGGTCGATCTATCCGGGACCTCGCCGCAGATCGATCTGCCGATCAACATGCCTCTCGAGGGAACGGTCGACATCGCCGTGTGGATGACGCTGCGCTCGATCCTGCTCGACGCCGCCACCCACGACCCGGTGCCGACGAACTCGGGCCTGTTCCGGCCGATCTCGATCTACGCGCCGGAGGGCTGTCTGGCCAACCCCCGCTTCCCGGCGCCGACGATCGCCCGCTTCTGCAGCGGCAACCTGGTGGCGGACACGCTGATGCAGGCACTCGCGCCGATCGTCCCTGACCGCGTCAGCGCCGGAGTCGGAAACCTCAAGGTGATCGCCTACTCGGGCCTGCGCAGCGGCCGGCACTGGGTCCACATGGACATTCACGAGGCCAGCTACGGCGGCCGCCACGGCCGGGACGGCCTCGACGCGGTCGACACCCTCTATGCCAACACCCGCAACAACCCAATCGAGGACGTCGAGTCGCATCTGCCGCTGCGGGTCACCAAGTACGAGCTGATCGAGGACGGCGGCGGGGCCGGACGCTGGCGCGGCGGACTGGGAAGCGTGCGCGAGGTCGAGTTTCTCGATGACGCCGGCTACTCGCTGGAGGGCGACGGCTCGGTATGGGCGCCGCCTGGTCTGTTCGGCGGCCAGCCCGGGTCGCCGGGAGCGGTGTGGCTCAACCGCGGCAGCGACACCGAGCTCGAGCTGCCCTCGAAGTTTCCCTACCGTCGAGCCGCCGCCGGTGAGCGTCTGTGCCTGATCTCGCCCTGCGGGGGTGGCTACGGAGACCCGCTCGAACGCGACCGCGAGGCCGTGCGGACCGACGTCAGCGAGGGGTTCGTCAGCCCCGAGTCGGCCCGCGAGCAGTACGGGCTGGACCACGACTGACCGTCTGTGCCGGCCGGGGCCCGGGCGGTTTGCAGCCCGCGGCGCTACCCGGCGGTTGCCCCGACCCGCGGGGTCCACGCGCGCTGAGCGACCTGGTTGCGCCGCCACTCCTCCGCCACCTGGAGGTGGGTCGCGAACCACACGTCGTCGAAACCGCGTATGTAGCTGATCAGCTCGTCCATCATCGCCATCCGCGGATGGCGCCCGATGCAGAAGGGATGCACGACGAGCAGGAAGCAGCCTCCCACCCGGTAGGAGCCTTCGAACTCGGCCTTCCAGATCTCCAGCACCTGACTTGGAGTGCACAGGCCCGACATGTAGGGGAAGAAGCTGAACAGGAAGTACGGGGCGTCGTCGAGCTCCCAGCTGACCGGCAGCTCGACGAACTCGCGCAGCGGACCGCCGGTCACGGGGACGCGGGGGCGGTAGGGCTCGTCGTGGCCGAACAGGCTGGAGTCATAGACAAAGCCAAACTCCTCGAGCAGGTCGGCGGTGTTCGGGCCCAGCGCGAACGGCGGCGAGCGGTTGCCGCGCGGCGTGGCTCCGAATGCCTCCTCGAGACGTCGGATCCCACGCGCCATCAGCTCACGCTCCTCCTCGATCGGGAGCTCGAGCACGCTCTCGTGGTGGTAGCCGTGGTAGCCGACCTCGTGGCGCCCCCGGCTGGCGATCTCCGCGCACGCGTCCGGGTGCTCATCCACCACCTGTGCCGGAACCATGAACGTCGCCGGGATCTCGTGGCGGTCGAGCAGGTCGTGGATTCGCGGGAGGGCCGCTCGGACGTCGTAGTCGCCCCGGGACATCGGACTCGGGGTGGTCAGATTGAACGTGCCGCTCCAGAGCGTCTCGGCGTCGAAGTCGACCGACAGCGTCACGGCACAGCGATAGCGATCGAGCCACATGCGGCAATCGTCCCCGACCGGACCGACATAATCAAGTCCGTGGAGGAGGTCAGCGCCCTGAGTGCGATGGAGCTGCTGGAGGCGTACCGGCGACGGACGCTGTCGCCGGTCGAGGTCCTCGACGCGCTCGCCGCGCGGATTCAGGAGTTCGACCCGACGCTCGGAGCCTTCAC
>DAIQND010000018.1:0-22039 GCA_036788555.1 Solirubrobacteraceae bacterium
ACGATGTCGAAGCCCATGTCGCCCGGGCGGCAGATGCCCATGATCGCGTTGAGGTTGGCCCCGTCGTAGTAGAGCGTGGCGCCGACGCCGTGGACGATCCGGGCGATCTCCTGAATCCCGGTCTCGAACAAGCCGACGGTCGAGGGGTTGGTGAGCATCAGGCACGCCACCTCCTCGTCGGCCTTGGAGCGCAGGTCGTCGAGATCGACGTTGCCGCGCTCATCGGTGCCGACCTTGACCACCTCATAGCCGGCCATCGTGACGGTGGCGGGATTGGTGCCGTGGGCGGTGTCTGGGGTCAGGACCTTGGTCCGCCGCTCGCCCCGGTCCTCGTGATAGGCGCGCGTCAGCAGCACGCCCGCCAGCTCGCCGTGCGAGCCGGCCGAGGGCTGAAGCGAGACGTGCGGCAGCCCGGCGATCTCCCCCAGCGCCTGTTGCAGGCGCCACATCAGCTCGAGCGCGCCCTGCGCGCGGGAGGGATCCTGGAGGGGGTGGAGCTTGGCGTGCCCGGGCAGCGACGCGACGCGCTCGTGCAGCTTGGGATTGTGCTTCATCGTGCACGACCCGAGCGGGTAGAAGCCGGTGTCGAGATCGAAGTTCCGCTTGGACAGGCGGTTGAAGTGGCGGACGATCTCGGGCTCTGAGAGCTCCGGCAGCCGCGGCGGCTCCGAGCGCCTGAGCGCCGAGGGCAGCAGCTCGTCGAGCGGCCGCTCGGGAACGTCGAGCTCCGGGGCGACGAACGCGCGCCGGCCGGGGCGCGAGCGCTCGAAGATCGTCCGCTCGTCGTCGGCGGCGGCGGTGAACCAGCTCATCGCTTGACCTCCGCCAGTTCGCGACGTTCGGCGGCGACGGCCGCCCCGATCGCCTCGGCGAGCCGGTCGATATCGGCACGGGTCCGCCGCTCGGTGATCGCCACCAGCAGGGCGTCCTCGTGCTCGGGGTAATCGCGGGCCAGCGGGTAGCCGGGGTTGATCCCCTGCTCCCGGCAGCGAGCGATCACCCGATCCACCGGCGCCTGGAGCGCCACGGCGAACTCGCGCACCACCGGCCGCTCGTGCAGCAGGCTGACGCCGTCGATCGCGCTCAGGCGCTCCCGGGCGTAGGCGGTCCGCTGGAGCATCAACTGCACCAGCTCGACGATCCCCCGGCGCCCGAGCCACGAGACATAGATCACTCCGGCCAGCGCGTTCAGCGCCTGCGCGGTGCAGATGTTGGAGGTGGCGCGTTCGCGGCGGATGTGCTGCTCGCGGGTCTGAAGCGTGAGGACAAAGCCGCGCCTGCCGTCAAGATCGCGCGTCTCGCCGGCGATCCGCCCCGGGACACGCCGCAGCAGCGCCTCCGTGGCGGCGAAGAACCCAAACGAGGGCCCGCCGAAATCGAGGCGGTTGCCCAGCGACTGC
The DNA here is from genome assembly GCA_036788555.1 of Solirubrobacteraceae bacterium. Classification (GTDB taxonomy): domain Bacteria; phylum Actinomycetota; class Thermoleophilia; order Solirubrobacterales; family Solirubrobacteraceae; genus Palsa-465. Next base: position 1,401 of record DAIQND010000018.1, read on the forward strand.
CCCTCGCCGACGGCCAGGTCGACGCCACATTCGCCGGGACTCCTCAAGAGCGCCAGCGGCAGCGGGTCGCAGGCGCAGATCAGCAGAGCACCGGCCTCATGAGCCGCCCGGGCGAGCGGCTCCAGGTCCTCCACCACGCCCAGGAAGTTCGGCTGCTGAACCACCACCGCGCTGACCTCCGAGTCCAGCGCCGGAAGTTCGCTCACGCCCTCGTTCAGCGGCGCCTCGACGAGGTCCATGTCCCACCCGTGGGCCAGCGTCCCGAGCGCCTCCCGCGAATGCGGATGCACGCCCCTGGAGACCACGAAGCGCCCGCGGCCGTTCTCGAGCTTGGCCACGTACCCGGCCGCCGCCACGGCGCTTGGCCCCTCGTACACCGAAGCATTGGAGATCGGCAGCCCGGTCAGCTCCGAGATCGCCGTCTGGTACTCGAACATCGCCTGCAGCGTCCCCTGCGAGATCTCGGGCTGGTATGGCGTGTAGGGGGTCAGGAACTCCGAGCGCAGGATGATCGAGTCGATCAGCGCCGGTATGTAGTGGTCATACATCCCGGCACCCAGGAACGAGACCTCATCCTCGGTCGAGGCATTGCGCGCGGCCAGCGCGCGCAGCTCCTCATAGACCTCCTGCTCGGCCCGGCCCGGTCCCAGCTCCAGAGGGCGCTCGAGCCGAAGATCGGCCGGGATCTCGGCGAACAGCTCCTCCACCGAGCCCACACCGATCTCGCCGAGCATCTCGCGCAGCTCAGCATCGGTCACCGACGTGTAGCGGCTCATGACAACGACGCCTGGTAGTCGGCGGCGCTCATCAGCGACTCGATCTCCGAGCGGTCGCTGAGCGAGACCTTGACCAGCCAGCCCTGCCCATACGGATCCTCGTTGACCGTTTCCGGACTGGCCGAGATCGCCTGATTGACCTCGACCACCTCGCCCGACAGCGGCGCGACCACGTCCGAGACGGCCTTCACCGATTCGATCTCCGCATACGGCTCGCCCTGCCGGACGCTCGCGCCGAGCTCCGGCGCCTCGAAGAACACCACTTCGCCGAGCGCGTCCTGGGCGTACCACGTGATCCCGAAGGTGGCGCTGTCGCCGTCGATCCGCGCCCAGTCGTGCTCGTGGTGATACAGGACGTCGTCGGGATAGCTGGCCTCGGCCATGGTCAGGATTCCTTTCGGTAGAGAGGCTTTGGATGCACGACCGCGGTCCGGGTCCGGCCCCGCACGTCGATCTCCAGGCGCGTGTCGGGCTCGGCGCGTGCGGCGGGCACATAGGCCATCCCGATCCCGCGTTGCAGACAGGGCGAGAAGGTACCGCTGGTGACCTCGCCGCCGCCGCGCACCGGGTTGCCCTGGCGGGCGATCCCGGGGCCCTCGATCACGAACGCGACCAGCTTCTCCTGGGGACCGGCGGCGCGGACGGCGGCGACGGCGTCAGAGCCGATGAAGCCGGTCTCCTCCTTGCAGCACCAGCCAAGCCCGGCCTCGATCGGCCCGCGCTGCTCGCTCAGATCGTTGCCGTAGAGGTGAAAGCACACCTCGAGCCGCAGCGTGTCGCGGGCGCCGAGGCCGGCGGGCGTCGTCCCCGCCTCCAGCAGCGCGTCCCACACCGCCGGGGCATCGTCGGGATCGAGCAGCAGCTCCAGCCCGTCCTCACCGGTGTAGCCGGTGCCGCAGACGAGCATCGGCGCCCCCGCCACCACTCGTTCGGCCAGGCGCATTCGCGCAGGCAGAGGGCCATCGGCCAGCCGACCGACGATCTGGCGGGCGCGCGGCCCCTGGACCGCGAGCATCGCGAACCGGGCGGCGGCGTCGAGGACCTCGACGTCATAGTCGCCGGCGTGGCTCTCCAGCCACCGCAGGTCCTTCTCGTGGTTGGCGGCGTTGGTGACGGTCAGGAACTCGGACTCCGCCAGGCGGTAGGTGAAGAGGTCGTCGAGCACCCCCGCGTCCTCGCGGCACATGACGCTGTACTGGGCGCCACCGACGGGGATCCGGCGCACATCGTTTGACACCATCCGCTGCAGGAACTCCAGCGCCTGCGGACCGCCGGTCTTGACCTGGCCCATGTGCGAGACGTCGAATACTCCGGCCCCGGCGCGCACCGCCACGTGCTCAGCCCGGATGCCGGCGTACTGCATCGGCATCTCCCATCCGGCGAACGGCACCAGCCTGGCGCCGGCGGCCTGATGGCGGTCAAACAGAGCGGTTCGCCGCAGCGCGGCGGGGGCGGTCGAGCTCACAGGCTGAGGCTATTACACGGCGGGGCGGGTTTCCCCGAGCGCTGGCGCTCAGCCGCGCTTGCGCCGCGCCCGCCGCTTGATGATCTTGACGAACTCCACGACTCGCGTCTGGTTGCCCGCGCGGTCGGTGATCAGCAGCGTGATCCGGTAACGGCCGGCGCGGCGGTATATGTGGGTCAGAAGGTGCGATCCCAAGGGCAGATGCGTGACCGTGCCATCGCCCCAGCCGACGCGTACGCTGGCCACGCCCGAGGCGTCGTAGCCGGGCTCACCCGCGGGGGGGCGATCGCCGTAGCCGACGCGCAGGCGGAGCACGGCGTGGAGTAGCCGCCGACCCATCAGCCTGAGCGCGCCGACCGGCGGCGTGGTGTCGACAAATACGGTGCCCGGCGCAGCCTGGCTCTGCTGTCCGACCGGGTTGGTGGCGCTCACCTGCCAGGTGTGCGGACCGTCGGGGAGCGCGGCGGGCGCCTGTACGCCGGTCGCGGTCGTCTGCGCCACCGGAGCCCCGTCCAGCTTGAGCGTGTAGGTCAGCGGGCCCCAGCCGTGGGGGCGGCTCCAGGCCAGAAACGGCTGAGCGGAGCGGGCGTAGGCGAACGGTGGCTGGGGCGCGAAGCTGCCGGGCGGCTCGTACATCTGAGCTGCCATCAGCTGCGTGGAGCCGGCACCGCCCTGGATCCAGGCCACGGCGGCGTCGCCGGTCCCGTCGCCGTCGGCGGCCAGTCCATCGGCCGCATCGGTCGGCCCCTGGGCCGGAGAGGAGAGGACGATCTCCGGCCCCAGTGGTCCGCTGCTCACCGAATAGCGGACCCGGATCTCTCCCGTGGCGCTGGAGCCAGGCTCCTGCTGCCAGGCGACGAGGCTCGAATAAAGCCCGGTGATCGCCGGGACCGGATAGCTCGGGCCGCTCACGGGGAGGCTGTTGACCTGCGTCACACCTCCGCCGAACGCGCCGTTGGCGGCGAGCGGGGCGGCGAACGCGTCGCCCGCGGTCCTCCGCTCGGAGGTGATCCAGCCCTGGCCGTATTCGGCGACCGCGATCTGCGGGTCGTCGGCGCCATCGGCCGGAGCGCCCGACAGGCCGTCGGGCTCCTGGACGCCGTCATACACCGAACCCTGGAGCCGGTTCATCAGCACCCGCGACTGCGACTGGCCGTCGCAGATCACCTGCTCCTGGAAGGCCACGGGGGCATACGAGGAGTCGCCGCCCGCGCCCACCACGGGATCGCCGGCCGAGGACTCGGTGCAGCCGGGCGGGGGCGCGTCCGCCTGCTCGTAGACGACGCTTGGCGACGTTCCCCATACCCGGCGCGAGTAGACGTGGCCGCCCTCCCCCCAGGCCACGATCGCGATTCCGTCCTGGGCGGCCACCACCGCCGGGCGCCCGCTGCCGGTGCCGGCGTCGTCGGCCGCGGTCGCGTTCAGCGGCGGTGCCTCGAGCCCCCAGCCGCCGCCGCTGTAGTACGCCGTCCGCACATCGTGGCCACTGCCATCGGCCACCGCAAAGGCCAGGTAGGCCTTGCCGAAGTTGGTGATCGAGATCGCCGGGCTTGACGCCCCGGCGGCCAGCGGCTGGGGCGCTCCGAGCTGCCCGGTATCGCTTCCCTGCGCCACGTAGAGCTCCCCGCCGTTGATGAACGCCACCAGGACCAGGCCGCCGTTGCCGACCGCGATCACCGGCTGCGAGGAGGGCCCGGGGAGTCCCGTGTCCGCCTGGACCGGCGGCTGGAACGCGCCGCCCGCGAGCTGCGAGACGAACACGTGGGCTACGCCGCCAACCGCCTTGAGGTAGACGAGGCCACCGCTCCCGTCCCGCGCGACCGACACGCCGAGGCTCGCCGGGCGCAGGATCGCGCCGCTGTCGATCACCGCCGGCGGCGCCGGCACCGGCTGTTGGGCCAGCACGGGGGCGGCGGTGGCGCCCAGGGCGGCGAGGGTGGCCAGCGTGGTCCCCGCCGTCCACCTACCCCACCTAAGTACGGGACGGCGCCGCGCCCCGTAATCGTTGTCGGCCGTCGGTCTGACGCCTGCTAGAACCGATCAGCCGAGCCGAGGTTGCGGTGAGGGCTCAGCGGTCCTTGAGCGGTGAGAGCTCAGCGGTCCTTGAGGAACGAGGGGATGTCGATCTCGTCGTCGCGGATCTCCAGCGACGAGCGGCGGACATCGTCGATCGTGACGTCGCGGCTGCCTCGCGGCCGTTCACGCAGCGGGCCGCCGCGGCCGCGGCCGTGGTCGAACCCGGTGGCGATGACGGTCACCCGCACGTCCTCGTCCATGGCATCGTCGATCACGGCGCCGAAGATCAGGTTGGAGTGCGAGGCGGCTGCCCCCTGCACGATCTCCGCGGCCTCGTTGACCTCGAACAGACCGAGGTCGTGGCCGCCGGTGATGTTGAGGAGGATCCCGGTCGCGCCCTCCACCGACTCCTCGAGCAGCGGCGAGGAGATGGCGATCTTCGCCGCCTCGGCGGCCCGGTTCTCGCCGTTCGCGCTGCCGATGCCCATCAGCGCCGTGCCCGCGTCGCGCATGATCGTGCGCACGTCGGCGAAGTCGAGGTTGATCAGCCCGGGAATCGTGATCAGGTCGGTGATCCCCTGGACGCCCTGGCGCAGGACGTTGTCGGCCTCGCGGAAGGCGTCGAGCATCGAGGTTCGCCGCTCGACGATCGCCAGCAGCTTCTCGTTGGGGATCACGATCAGCGTGTCGACGTTCTCCCGCAGCCGCTGGATCCCCTCATCGGCCTGGCGCGCGCGCTGGGTCCCCTCGAAGGCGAACGGCCGCGTCACGCAGCCGACCGTCAGCGCGCCGATCTCATTCTTGGCGATCTCGGCGATGATCGGCGCCGCGCCGGTCCCGGTGCCGCCACCCTCGCCCGCGGTGACGAACACCATGTCCGCGCCCTTCAGCGCCTCCTTGATCTCGTCGCGCGATTCGGCCGCCGCGCCCTGTCCGATCTCGGGGTTGGCGCCGGCCCCCAGGCCCTTGGTGAGCTGGTGGCCGATGTTGAGCTTGACGTCGGCGTCGGCCATCGCCAGCGCCTGCGCGTCGGTGTTTGCGGCGATGAACTCCACCCCACGCAGCCCCGCGTCGACCATCCGGTTGACGGCGTTGGTGCCGCCGCCGCCGACGCCGACGACCTTGATGACTGCGAGATAGCTGCCGCTTTCCATTGCCGTCCGACTCTCTAGTTAGAGTTGAGTGTTTCCCGCTCGTGCGCTGTTTGCGGAGTTTTGCACGTTATGCGCTGGGCACGCGGGAAGTCAACGCCGCGCGCCGTTCGCAACATTCGTTGCAGGAGGCAGGATTCTCGAGAAAGGCGCGAGGGTTGCGATCTGCGGAGCGTCAACCTGTGGTCGAGGGTGACCCAGGCGGCGAGCCGTTCGTGCCCGGCGCGGCCGTCCCGCTGCTCGCCGTCGGTGCGCCCGCCCCGCCGCTCGATCCACCGCCGGCACCCGCCACGGGACGCGCCGGGTCGGTGAGATCGACGTAGGAGGCGCCGGCTGAGCTCGGATCCCCCAGCACGGCCACGGCGGCGGCCCACTTCGCGGCGAGCTGCGTAGCCTGGCCGAAGTAAAGGCTCGGCCCGTTCTGGAGCTGAGCCGTCAGTCCGTGCCCGCCCTGCCAGCTCACCACCGACAGCCGGGACAGGAGCTGGTGGGGCGCCGCGCCCAGCAGCCGGGCAGCGGCAACCGCGCCCGGACGTGTGAGCCGTCCACCCGCCGGCGGGACGGCCAGCGAGATCAGCGGCAGCGCGGCGTGCGGGACCGCCGAGGCCAGCAGCGTGCCGCCGCCGGTGACCGGCACCCGGCGGCCGTCGACCTCGACCAGCCCCACCGGAAGTGCCTGGTCGACTTCGATCACCATCCCGTGTGGGAAGTGGGTGCTGACCTGCAGGCCGTTGATGTCGGGAAACCGCGCCACGGCGGCGCGCAGCCGGGCGCTCTGCACGTCGAGCGTCGTCATCCTCCTGGCTGCCGCAACCAGCGCGCGGTCGATCGCCGCGGCGTCGGCCCCCGCCGCGCCCCGCACCGTCACGCGGTCCACCGACACGAGCGAGGAGTCGCGCAGCAGGAGCCAGCCCCCAACCAGCACGACCCCGGCCAGTGCGGCGGTGGCGACCGCCAGCCGGATCCGCCGGCGCCTGACGCGAAGCCGCGGCCGACGCAGCCAGGAGCGGCGAAACGTGGCGCTACCGACGCTCAACCCACTCTCCAGTCGGGGGGGATCTCGACGGGGCCGAGGGTCTGGACCTCCGGCTCAAGCGTGATCCCGAACCGCTCACGGACGCGCCGGCGGCCCTCGGCCATCACCGCCACCACGTCGGCGGTGCTCGCCTCGCCGTGGTTGACGATGAAGTTGGCGTGCTTATCGGAGAAGCCGGCGCCGCCGATCCGCAGCCCACGGCACCCGGCGGCCTCCAGCAGCTGCCCGGCGGTGCGGCCGCCGGCCGCGGGATCCTGGGGGTTCTTGAAGGTGGAGCCGAACGTCTTGACCCCCACCGGCTGCGCCGCGCGGCGACGCGCCCGCATGTCCGCCAGCGTCGCCTTGACCTGCTCGACCGGTGAGGGCTTGAGGACAAAGCAAGCCCGGGCCACCACCTCGTGCGGCGCCAGCGCCGAGCGGCGATAGGCGAAACCGAGCTCCTCAGGCGCGCGACGCCGCGTGCCGGTCCCGCTCGCCACCTCGACCCACTCGAGCACCCGCGCCAGCTCGCCGCCGTAGGCGTTGGCGTTCATCCTCACGGCGCCGCCCACCGTGCCGGGGATGTTGACGCCGAACTCGAGACCCTCGAGTCCGGCCTGCGCCGCGCGCGCGGCGAGGGCCGGCAGGCGGGCGCCGGCGCCGCAGAAGATCCTCCCGTCATCAAGCTCGATCGTGCTCAGTTCCTTATCCAGCTTCAGGACCAGTCCGGCCACTCCGGCATCCGCCACCAGGAGGTTCGACCCCGAGCCCACGACCCCTACCTCGATTCGCTGCTCATCCGCCCAGGCCAGCAGTCGCTCGAGCTCGGGGAGCGTGCCGGGGCGGGCGAACAGCTCGGCCGGCCCGCCGGTGCGGATCGTGGTCAGCCGCGCCAGTGGATAGCCACGCTGCAGGCCGGGAGGGGAGTCGCTCACTGCGCTGAGACTAGATGCCTCACCGGCAGCTCAGACGCCGCCCACCACCGGGTGCTGCACCAGCGAGCGGCCGAGCTCGTCGACGTTGCCGGCGCCCATCACCAGGCACAGGTCGCCGGGGCGCAGACTCGCGCGCAGAAACCTCCGTGCCTCCTCGAACCCCGGCAACCACGCCACCGGCCGTCCTTCGGCCGCCTCCGCCGCGGCGCCCGCGATCAGCCGGCCGTCGACACCAGGAAAGTCTTCGGCCCGCTCACGCGCGGGATAGACCTCGAGCACCACCGCCAGGTCGGCCGCGGCCAGCGCCCGGCCGAACTCCCGCCACAGCGCCTGGGTGCGTGAGAACAGGTGGGGCTGGAACACGGCGATCACTCGCGCCGGCTGGAGCGTACGAGCCGCGGCGAGCGCCGCTGCGACCTCCGTCGGATGGTGGGCGTAGTCGTCGTACACCGCGGCACCCGTCTCCGCCGTCCCCACCAGCTCGAAGCGGCGCCGCGCGCCGGTGAAGTCCCGCAGCGCGAGGGCGGCGGCCTCGGTGCCGGCGCCGGCCAGCACGCAGGCGCTCAGCGCCCCGGCGGCGTTGACCGCGTTGTGGGCACCCGGAACCGACAGCTGAACCTCGATTCCCCGCCACTGGAAGCGGGAGCCGCCCGGCAGGAGCACCGGCTCGGGCGCGTCGTACGGCACCGCCCCGCGGGGGCACAGCGCCCTCAGCTCGGGGCGGTCCCAGACGACCGAGCGCTCACCGGCCCGGGCCATGAACGCCGCCACCGTCTGCTCGAGATCGAGCCGCGAGGCGTAGGTCGAATGGTGGTCGAGCTCGAGATTGGTGAGCAGCGCGATCTGTGGGCTCAGATTGAGCAGCGAACGGTCCGACTCGTCGGCCTCGACGACGATCCACGCGCCCCTCCCCCATCCGCCGTTGGCCCCGGTCGAGCGCAGCTCACCTCCCAGGACGTACGCCGGGTCAAGCCCGCATCCCCGCAGCGCGTGAACCACCATCCCGGCCGTGGTGGTCTTGCCGTGGGTGCCGGTGACGGCAAGGCAGCACTTCAACGCCGAGATCTGGGCCAGCAGCTCGGCGCGATGAAGCTCGCGTCCGGCGGCAAGCTGGCGCTCCGGGTTGCTGGCCGGGACCGCGCTCGAATAGATCACCTCGGCCCCCTCGGGCACGTTCTCCGCCGCATGTCCCATCATCGGGACGACCCCGTGCTCGCGCAGGCGCTCGGTGTAGCTCGACTCGGCCCTATCGGAGCCCGTCACCTGCGCCCCCAGCTGCGTCGCGATCAGCGCCAGCGCACTCATTCCCGCGCCGCCCACGCCGACGAAGTGCAGCCGGCGGCCTGACCAGTCGGCCGGGGCCATCAGCCGGCCCGCGCGACCCGCAGCAGCTCGTCGGCGATTTCGCCGGCGGCGTCCGGACGCGCCAGCGCGGCCGACGCTTTGGCCATCGCCTCGAGCCGGGTCGGATCGGCCAGCAGCGCGCCCACCTCCTGAGCCAGTCGCGGCGCGCTCAGCTCGGCGTCGGGGATCACCACCGCGGCGCCCGCGCGCTCCATGTAGCGGGCGTTGGCCGCCTGATGGTCGGCGGTGGCGTACGGATAGGGAATCAGCACGGCCGGGCGTCCGTGTGCCGCGACCTCGAAGATCGAGCCGCCGGCCCTGGCCACGACCAGGTCCGCCGCCAGCAGCGCGTCGCCGAAGTCCGAGATGTAGCCGCGCAGGTCGTAGTGGGGGGCGGGTGGGGCCAGTTTCACAAGGTCGGGGAGGTCTCGCTCACCCGCCGCGTGCAGCACCCTGAACCCGGCGCCGGCAAACGCCTCGACGGCGGCGCGGTTGATCGACCGCGCGCCCTGCGACCCGCCGAACACGAGCACGCAGATCTCTTCCGGGGCGATCCCGAACCGTTGGCGGGCGCTCCGGCGATCCGTGGCCGGCGCGGGGACCGGCCGGCCCACCACGCGGTAGCGCGCGCCGTCGCGTCCGGCGACTGGGAAGGCCAGGAACACGCGCCGAGCCACGGGCGCGAGCATCCGGTTGGTCAGCCCGAGGTGGCTGTCGGCCTCGGCGAGCACGAGCGGCGTGCGCCGGAGCACGGCGGCGAGTCCCACCGGGCCGGCGACGTAGCCTCCGGCTCCGAGTACCGCGTCGGCGCCCACGCGGGCGAGGAGGCGGTTGGCGGCCGGTACAGCGGCGACATCGACCGCCGCCGCCTGCGCGGCGCGTAGCGGCGAGTCCCGCGCCAGTGGCTGGACTCGCAGGGTGCGCAGCTCATAGCCGGCGGCCGGGACCAGCCGGCGCTCAGCCCGCTCGCCGCCGATGAACGTGACCTCGGCGCCCTCAGAGCTCAACCGCTCGGCCACCGCCAGCGCCGGCACCACGTGGCCGGCGGTCCCTCCGGCGGCGATCACGATCCTCGGTCCGCTCACCGCCGGGGCCGTGCACCAGGCGCAGGCGGCTCGCCTGCGGACGCGCGATGTTGAGGAGCAGGCCAACCGCGGCCAGCATGACGCACAGGTTGGTGGGGGCGTAGGAGATGAACGGCAATGGCACCCCGGTAAGGGGCGCCAAGCCAAGCACCACGAAGATGTTGAGGATTCCCTGGCACAGGATCAGCGACGTCAGCCCGCTGGCCAGCAGCTTCGCATACCTCCCCGTGGCTCGCCGGGCGGTGCGCAGCCCGGCATAGGCGACCATCCCGTAGAGGAACACGACCCCGCAGATCCCGATCACGCCGAGCTCCTCGCCGACCACGGCGAGGATGAAGTCGGTCGGTGCCTCCGGCAGGTAGAACGTCTTCTGGACCGACTTCCCCAGCCCGACGCCGAGCAGTCCGCCCGAGCCGAGGGCGATCTGCCCCTGCACCGCCTGGTATCCGGCGCCGGACTTGGTCGCCGCCGCCCAGGGATGAAGGAACGAGGTCAGCCGCGCCCGCTCGTACGGCTGGGCCGCGGCCAGCACGAGCACGCAGCCGACGGCGATCCCCGCCAGCACCCCCAGATGGCGCAGCTGCAGCCCGGCAACCGTCAGCAGCGAGCCGATCGAGAACGCGACGACCAGCGCGGTCCCCAGATCGGGTTCCACGACCACGAGCAGGATCGCCGGACCGGCCACGACGGCGACCGGGGCCACCGCCTGGCGGAAGCCGTGCAGGCGCTTCGGGTGGTCGGCCAGATACCGCGCCACGTACAGCACCAGCGCGAGCTTCATCAGCTCCGAGGGCTGGAACTGAATCGGGCCGGCCGCGAACCAGCGCCGCGCGCCGTTGACCTTGACGCCGAACCCGGGGACCAGAACGAGCAGCAGCAGGCCGAAGGCGCCGATCAGCAGCAGCCTGACCAGGCGGCGGTCCAGCAGGGCGAGGCCGCGGCGGGCGAGCAGCTGCATCGCGGCCAGACCGAGCGCGCCGAAGATCAGGTAGCGAACGAACTCGCCGGTGCCGGCCCCACCCTTGCCGCTGAGAACCCCGAGCGGAGACGAGGCGCTGTAGACCATCACCGCGCCGAACGCCATCAGGCAGAGGGTGGCGGTGGTCAGGATCCGGTGCTCGAGCGGCGGCGCCGGACGCGGCGTCGAGCGGGCACGAGGCGCCTCCGCTGGCCGCGCGGCCGCGCCGAGCGCTCCCCCGCCGGCGTCCATCACTCGATCCCCTCCACCAGCGCGCGGAAGTGATCGCCGCGCGCTTCGAAGTCGGGATACTGATCAAAGCTCGCGCAGGCAGGAGACAGGAGCACCGTCTCCCCACCTCCGGCGGCAGCCCGCGCCGCGCTCACCGCCCGTGGCAGGTCTTGCACCCGGTGCAGCGCCACGCCGGCGCCGGCCAGCGCGCCCGCGAGCTCGCCGGCGGCCTCGCCGATCAGGTAGACCGCGGCGCAGCGTTCCCTCACCAGCGGCGCCAGCGGAGCGAAGTCCTGGCCCTTCCCCCGGCCCCCGGCGATCAGGTGGACCCCGCCGGGGAACGAGCGCAGCGCGACCATCGTCGAGGCGACGTTCATCGCCTTAGAGTCGTTGACCCAGCGCACGCCGTCCTCGACGGCGATCTCCTCCAGCCGGTGAGGGACGCCGGCAAAGCTCCGCAGGCCGTGAGCCACGGCCTCGGGTTCGATCCCGCGGGCCAGGCACGCGGCGGCCGTCGCCATCGCGTTCTGAAGGTTGTGCTCGCCGGGAAGCGCCGCCTCGGCCACCGGCAGGAGCGGCCGCTCGTCCCACCACAGGTAGCCGGCCCGCCGCGACAGCTCCGCCCCGGGCCCGGTGCCGAACAGCACCCTCCGCGCGCATCCACCCACGTCGGCGATCGCGAGATCCGCGGGGATCACGGCGAGGTCGTGGTTGCCCTGGTTGGCGAAGATCCTCAGCTTCGCCGCCACGTAGGCACCGAAGGTGCCGTGGCGGTCAAGGTGATCGGGCTCCAGGTTGAGCAGCACGGCGGCCTCCGGAGCGAACGCCTCCGTGTCCTCGAGCTGGAATGACGACGCCTCGCACACCACGGTGACCTCAGGATCGATTTCGCCCACCAGCGTCGAGGTCGCGGTGCCGACGTTCCCCGCCACCGCCACCGGCAGCCCCGCCTCCCGGTGGACGTGGGCGATCCATTCGGTCGTGGTCGTCTTCCCGTTGGTGCCGGTCACTGCCACGAACTGGCTCTCAAGCAGCCGCCAGCCCAACTCCAGCTCGCCGAGCACCGGGACCCCGCGAGCCCGTGCCGCCTGCAAGAGCGGGATCTCCTGGGGAACGCCGGGACTCTTGACGATGGTTCCCGCGCGGGCGGCAAGTCCGTTGCCCGATGCATCCAGCCTGACTTCGACACCGGCCGCGGAAAGCCTGCTCGCCGCGGCTTGCAGCGCCTGCGAGTTGCCGCCGTCCCACCCGATCACCGCTTCGCCGCGAGCTCGGAGCGCCAACGCGGCCGCGCAACCGGACCGCGCCAGCCCGACCACCACATACGGGCCGGGGGGCAGCGGTGGCCGCGGCCGCCCCGGGGTCAACCGCGGATGCTCAGCTGGTAAACGGTGAAGCCGATCGCGCAGCAGGCGGCGGCGACGATCCAGAAGCGCAGGATGATCTTGGTCTCAGACCATCCGCGAAGCTCGAAGTGGTGGTGGATCGGCGCCATCAGGAACACCCGCTTGCGAAACGTCTGAAACGAGAAGACCGGGATCGCGACCGACAGCGCCTCGATCACGAAGATCCCGCCGAGCACGATCAGCAGCAGCTCGGTGTTGGTCATCACCGCGAGCCCGGCGATCGCTCCCCCCAGCATCAGCGACCCGGTGTCTCCCATGAAGATGCTCGCCGGAAAGCTGTTGAACCACAGAAAGCCGATGCAGGCCCCGACCAGGCACGCGGCGAAGAGCGAGAGGTCGTGCTCTCCCTGGGTGATGAAGGTGATCGCGATGTACGCCAGCAGCACGATTGCCGTGCATCCGGCCGCCAGCCCGTCGAGTCCGTCGGTCAGGTTCACGCCGCTGGTGGTACCCGCCACCACCAGGTAGATGAAGATCGGGTAGAGCGGGCCGAGATCGATGCTGGCGTCGAAGTAGCGCACGCGCACCGAGGAGCTCAGACCCGCCTTGTGGGTGGCCACCCACCACAGGCCGACCGAGATGGCGACGGTCACGATCAGCTTGGTCCGCGCGCGCAACCCCAGCGAGCGCCGCTTGGCGAATTTCGTGTAGTCGTCGGCAAACCCGAGCAGCGCGCAGGCGACCGTGGCTCCGAACACCCCGATCGACTTCCAGTTGCGATCGGACAGGATCAGAAACGGGACCGCGAACGCGACCAGGATCACGATCCCGCCGAGGGTCGGCGTCCCCGCCTTGGTCTGATGACCCTGCGGGCCCTCCTCTCGGATGTTCTGGCCGAACTCGCGGCGGCGCACGAACTCGATGAACTTCGGCGAGAGGAACAGGCACAGCAGCAGCGCCGCGCTGCCGGCGATCAGGATGCGACCCGAGACGGAGCCCATCAGGCGCTGGACCCGTTGCGCAGGGCGCGGCACACGAGCTCGAGACCAACTGCGCGCGATCCCTTGACCAGCACCAGATCGTTCGCCTCCAGCAGCCCGGGCACCACGCGAGCCGCCTCGGCCGCGTCGTGCGTCTGATGGACATCGCCGCTGAACTGCTCCGACATGGCCGCCGCCCGGGAACCGACGGTGACCAGCAGGTCGACGTGCGCCGCCTGCGCCCGCTGCCCGACCTGGGCGTGGAACCTGCGCTGGTCCTCTCCCAGCTCGAGCATGTCCCCCAGGACCGCGACCCGCCGCCGGTAGCCGTCCCGTGCGGCCGTCAGGGCCAGATCCTCGAGGGCTGCATGCATCGACATGGGATTGGCGTTGTAGCAATCGTCGATCAGCGTCACTCCCGTGGGCAGCCGGACTCGCTCCCCCCTACCCGGCGTGAGCGCCAGCTCGACCCGCCCGTCCGGCCGCACGCCGACGGCGGAGGCGGCGGCTGCCGCGGCGAGGAGGTTGCGGCGAAGGTGCGCCTGCTGAAAGCTCACGGCGAGCTCCACCGTCTCGCCCGCCAGGTCGATCGTGACGCGCTCGTCGTCCGCGCTCAGGAGCCGGACGTCTCCGCCCGCCCCGAAGGTGATGGTGCGCAGATCCGGGCGGAGGTGGCGCTCGAGCAGCGGCTCTCCCGCTGGGACCACCGCCGTGCCCTCGGCGGGCAGTCCGGCGATCAGCTCGGCCTTGGTCGCCGCGATCGCCTCGACCGTCCCCAACAGCTCGAGGTGGACCGGCCCGACGCTCACGATGACGCCGACGTCCGGCTCGGCGATCGCCGTCAACTCGGCGATCTGCCCGCGCCCCCGCATCGCCATCTCCAGCACCACGACCTCGGTTCCCGCCGGTGCAGCCAGGAGTTCGAGCGGCAGCCCGACCTCGGTGTTGAAGTTGGCGCGGGATGCGACCGTCCGGCGCTGCGGCGACAGCACCGCCAGCAGCAGATCCTTGGTCGAGGTCTTGCCGGTCGACCCGGTGACGCCGATCACCCGCGCGCCGAGCTCGCGGCGCCACGCGGTGGCCAGCCGCTGGAGCGCGCCGAGTGGCTGTTCGGCGATCAGCACCGCGGCTTCAGAGCTCGCGGCGGCGCTGGCCGCAGCATGCTGGGGGCCAACCAGCGCCCCCCAGGCGCCCGTCGCGAGCGCCTGCGGCGCAAATGCCCCTCCGTCCACCCGCGTCCCGGGCAAGCCCACGAACAGCGCTCCGGGTCCCGCCTGGACAGAGTCGATGACGGCACGCTCCGGACCAGCTCGACCGGCGGGTGCGGCGACCAGCTCCGCGCCTGCCGCCTCGGCGATTTGCTCGGCGCTCCAGCTCCTCATCTGGCCACGGCTGCGGCGCGCAGCACCTCACGGGCCACGGCGGCGTCATCGAACGGCACCTTGTGGCCGTCGGCGAACTCCTGGCCCTGCTCGTGCCCCTTGCCGGCGATCACGACCACGTCGCCGCTGCGCGCACCGGCGATCGCCTGCTCGATCGCCTCCCGGCGATCGACCGTATGCTCGGCGCCGGCGCCGGCGCCGGCGAGAATCTCGTCGATGATCGCCTCGGGATGCTCGGAGCGAGGGTTATCCGAGGTCACGATCACGCGGTCAGCGAGCCGGGCGGCGATCTCGCCCATCAGCGGCCGCTTGCCGCGGTCGCGATCGCCGCCGCAGCCGAACACCACGTGCAGCCGGCCGCTCGTAAGCTCGCGCGCCGCGTGCAGGACGTTCTCCAGCGAGTCCGGCGTATGCGCGTAGTCGACCAGGACCGCGAACTCCTGGCCCTCCTCGACCGGCTCGAAGCGGCCCGGCACGAGCTCAGCCGCGGCGAGTGCCTGCGTCGCCACCTCGGGCGACACTCCCAGCACGCGAGCGGCCGCGAACGCGCCGAGGCTGTTGTAGACGTTGAAGCGGCCACGCAGCGGCGAGCGCAGCTCGAACTCCCCCTCGGGCCCGCTGATCGTCCAGCACGACCCGTCAAGCCCGGTGTGAACGTCGACCGCCCGGTAGGTGGCGGCGCGATCAAGGCCAAAGGTGACGGCGTCCTGGAGCTCGCCGGCCAGTCTGGCGCCGTACGCGTCGTCGACGTTGATCACCGCGTGTCGCGGCGCCAGCTCGCAGAACAGCCGCCGCTTGGCCAAAAAGTAGTCCTCCATGCTGGGATGGAAGTCGAGATGGTCCTGGGTGAGGTTGGTGAAGATCGCCACCGCGAAGTGGATGGCATCGGCGCGATGCAGCTCCAGCGCGTGCGAGGAGACCTCCATCGAACACGCGACGTCACCGCCGTCGGCCATCGTCCGGAAGGTGCGCTGCAGGTCGATCGCCTCGGGCGTGGTGCGGCTGACCGGATGCTCGCGGCCGCCGACCACGCTCGTGACCGTGCCGAGCAGCCCGGTCTGCCGTCCGTCCGCCTCGAGCAGGGCGCGAACCAGGAACGCGGTCGTCGTCTTGCCGTTGGTGCCGGTGACGCCGGCGACCTCGAGTTCTTCGGTCGGGTCTCGGTAGAAACGGGCTGCCGCGGGCGCCATCGCCCGGCGGACGCTCGGCACGCAAATCTGTGGCACCCGCAGCGGCAGCGCGCGCTCCACCACGAGCGCGACCGCGCCCCGGGCGACGGCGTCGAAGGCAAAGTCATGTCCGTCGCGGGTGAATCCGGGGACGCAGAAGAACAGCGTGCCGGGCACGGCCAGGCGGTTGTCATAGGCGAGAGCGGTGACCTCGACGCCCGCTGCTTGCGCCGGCGTGCCGGGCATCACCTGCTGGAGCCGCATCGCGGCCCGAGTGTAGAGAGCGCGTCAGTTGGAAGGCAGCGGCTGCTCGGTGCCCGACCCGGCCTCAGCTCGAGGCGGCGAACCCTCGCGAGCGCGCCGGCAGCTCTCGGCGGTCGATCACGCGGTCAACCAACCCGTAGGCGACCGCCTCGGCGCCGGTGAAGTAGCGATCTCGCTCGGAGTCCGCGTGCACCCGCTCGATCGGCTGACCCGTGTGCTGCGCGTAGATCTCATCCACCCGCGCGCGCAGCGCCAGGATCTCACGCGCGTGGATCTCGACGTCGGTCGATTGCCCTTCGAACCCGCCCGAGGGCTGGTGGATCAGGATCCGGCTGTTGGGCAGCGCCATCCGCTTGCCGGGTGCGCCACCGGCCAGCAGCAGCGAGCCCATCGACATCGCGATCCCGTAGCAGATCGTCTGCACGTCCGGACGGATGAACTGCATCGCGTCGTAGATCGCCAGGCCGGCGTAGATCGAGCCGCCCGGCGAGTTGATGTACAGGTAGATGTCCTTGTCGGGATCGTCGGACTCGAGGTGAACGAGCTGCGCGACGATCAGGTTGGCGAGGTCCTCGTCGACCGCGCCACCGAGGAATATGACGCGGTCGTTGAGCAGCCGGGAGTAGATGTCAAACGATCGCTCGCCGCGCGCTGTCTGCTCGACGACCATCGGTACGAGGGCCATGTGATCCTCCTTGGGGTTCGCGGCGGACGCCCCGCCGATATAGTGCAACCGCAACGTTGCACGACAGTACCATATCCGCAACTACTGAGTTGCACATAGTCCCGCTCTGGATGTTCTGCCCGCATGCCGAGGCAATCGCCGCACCGCTGCGAGCGACCCCGCCACCATCCGCCATCGCCCCAGGAGGCGCCATGACCGACCTGACCGAAATCGAACGTGACGTCCGGGTTCCCGCTCCGGCCCACCGGGTCTGGGAGGTGGTGATTGGTCCGGACTGGCTGGCCGAGGAGGTCCAGCTCGAGCTCGTCCCCGGTGGCGAGGCGCAGTTCGGCGGGCGGGCCGGTTGGGTGGAGGAGGCCACACCACCGGCGGAGGATCCAGGTGGCGTCGGTCGTCTCATCTTCTGGTGGAGCGGCGAGGATCAACCGGCGAGCCGCGTGGAGCTGACCCTGGAGCCCGACGGCGATAGCGCCACGCGCCTGCGGGTGGTCGAATCTCGCCCGCTGGAGAGGCTGGATCTCACCGGGATCGCGTCGCCTGGCGCCGGGCAGCGGTCCCGCCCCGGCGGCTCGACTCGCGGGCCGGCGATGCTGGTCACAGCGTGACTCACGCAGCCCGCGGCGCGGACGCCGTGTTCGAGGCACTGGGCGATCCAACCCGCCGTTCGCTGCTCAGGCGGGTCGCCGCCTGTCCCACGACCGCCACCGAGCTGGCGGTCGGGCTTCCGATCTCACGCCAGGCGGTGGTCAAGCAGCTCGGCGCACTGGCCGACGCCGGCCTGCTCGAACGCCAACGCGCCGGACGCGAGGTCCGCTACCGCGTGACCCCGGCGCCGCTCTCCGACGCGGTGTCGTGGATCGCTGAGGTCGGGTCGCAGTGGGATGAACGCCTCGCGCGCCTGACCGGGGCGCTCGGCGACGGCTAGCGCGTCACCCGCCGCTGGCTGCCACCGGCCCGGTGTGACACTGGCTGCCCGCCGGGCACGGGTTGATCCCGAGGTACGGCACCGCCCAGCCGACGATCTTCTGGAACGCGGGCGCAGCCACCGAGCCGCCGTAGATCGACCCCTGGGGCTGATCGACCATCACGTCAACCACCAGCTTGGGATCGTTGGTCGGGACCATGCCGATGAACGAGGCGATGAACTCGCTGGTCGAGTACTTGCCGTTCACCGCGATGTTCGCGGTTCCGGTCTTACCGGCCATGTCCCAGCCGTCGATCGACGCGCCCGACGCCGTGCCGCCGTCGGCGAATACGCCGCGCAGCATGCTCCGAAGCTCGCCGGCCACGCTCGGGCTGAGGATCCGCCGGGCGCGGGTGGGCGCCACCGGCCTTCCCCCGATGGCCGCCACGACGTGCGGCGCGCGCAGGATTCCGCCGTTGGCGATCGCGTCGTAGGCGGCGACCATCTGCATCGGAGTGACGGACTCGCCCTGGCCGAAGGGGAGGTTGGCCATCGAGGAGCCCGAGTACTGCCACCAGTGCAGGACGATGCCCTGCTGTTCGCCCGGCAGGTCGACCCCGGTCGGTGAACCGAAGCCGAATCGGTGCACCCAGTAGTCGAACCGCTGCGCTCCGAGCCGCATCCCGATCTCGTCGGCGCCGATGTTGCTCGAGAACTTCAGGATGTCGGCAACCGACAGATTCTCGTATCCGTGGGCCTCGGCATCGTGGATCGTGCGGTCGGCCACCTGGAGGGTCGGGGGGATGTCGAACATCGTGCTCGGCGTGATCAGCCCATCCTGTAGCGCGCCGGCGACCGTGATCGCCTTGAACGTCGAGCCGGGCTCGTAGCTGAAGCCGACCGCCTGATCCTCCCAGGCGGACTCCGGCGCGGCGAACGGATCGTTGGCGTTGAAGCGCGGCCAGTTGGCCAGGGCGAGGATCGCGCCGGTCTGCGGATCGGCGACGATCGCCGTGGCGCTGTGCGGCGAGTACTGAGCCCCGACCCCCGCGAGCACCTGCTCGACGTAGTCCTGAAGCGCCGCGTCGATGGTCAGCTTCAGGGTCTTGCCGGGCACCGTCGGCTGCAGCTGGTCGACGGAGATCGGCTGCCCGATCGCGTCACTGACCACCTTGCGGACGCCGTTGTGACCGCCCAGGACCCCGTTGTAATAGCCCTCGAGCCCCCACAGGCCCTGACCCTGGGCGCCCACGAATCCGAGGACCTGCGAGGCCTCCCACGAGCGCGGATAGAACCGGCGGGTCTCGGGAATCAGATTGATTCCGTTGACCCGCAGCCGGCTGATCGCCGCCGCCTGTTCGCCAGGCAGGAAATGTGCCAGATAGACGAAGCCCGTGTGGGGCTTGGTCACGGCGCTCAGCACCGAGGCGAAGGGGCGGCCGAGCAGTGGCGCCAGCTGTCCGGCGACGCCCTGCGGGTTCCTGATCAGGTACGGGTCGGCGACCACATCGTCGGCCGACTCGCTGACCGCGAGCTCGACGCCGTTGCGGTCGACGATCGTCCCTCGCGGCGCGGGGATGACCTCGGTGCTCACCTGCTGGGTATCGGCGGCGCGCCGCAGCGAGCTGCCCCGGACGGTGCCGAGGTAGGTGGCGCGCAGGGCTGCCAGGGCCAGCAGCGCCACGAACGCCACGAACAGGATCCCGATGCGGCGGTCGACGGCGGCCACCCGCGGCTACCCCCCGGTGCTGGAGGGGGGCGCCGGCGCCGCAGCTCCAGGGGGCGATGGGGCTGCGGCGCCGGCCTGGGGCGCGGGGGCGTACGAAGGTGTCGCCGCCGACTGGGGCGCCGGCGCGGTGCTCGAGGACGAGCTCGTCGCGGGCGACGCGGACGTCGTGGCCGCGGCGGAGGCGACAGGCGCGGACGCGCCCGGCACCGCGGTCGCGGACGGGGCAGCGCCCTGCGCGGCCGACCCCGCCGGCTGCGTCCCCGCCCCGGCGCCCTGACCGGTTGATGCCCCCGGCTGGGCCGCCGTGCTTGCGGCCTGCGCGGCCAGCAGGCTCTCCAGCCCGGCGGCGAACCCACTCGGATCGGGCGAATGGATGTTGCCGAGCGCGCGCGCAACCCGCTGACCGGCGCTCGCCGGCAGGAACACCATCTCCCCCGGCGTGGGCATGACCATTCCCATCCCGGCCGCCAGACGTTCGATCCGCTGATCATCGGCGAGGCCGGCGACGCCGGCCTGCAGCAGCTCGTTCTGACTCTGGAGCGCGGTGCTGCGCTGCACCGAGCGCCCCACGCGGGTGCCCAGCTTCAGGATCTCGACCTGCATCGCCACGATGCCGGCCAGAAGCACCCCCAGCACCGGAATCCAGGCGCGGCCGCGAACCAGCCGATCGACCAGCGAGCGGTCGGGCAGCGAACGGATCACCGCCAGCGCCCGCGCGCCCAGCGGCAGGCTCCGGTGGGGAACGCGCTGGACGCGCGGCCCGTCCGGGATCGGGCCACTGACCCGCCGGGGCCCCCGCGGGGCCGGAGAACGCCGGGGGGCGGCCGGGATTGCGGCCCGGCGGCCCGGCGTCCGGCGCGCGCCCGTCACCGTGGCCGGGGTCATGCGGGCGGCTCCAGCTTGCGGGCGGCGCGCAGGTGCGCGGACCTGGCGCGCGGATTGGCCGCCACCTCACCGGGGGTAGGCGCGACGGCGCGGCGGGTCAAGAGCTCCGCCTCGGGCTGGTGGCCACACACGCACACCGGCAGCTCCGGCGGACACGTGCAGCCTCGGGCGCGGGCGGCCAGGAACCGCTTGACATTGCGGTCTTCAAGGGAGTGAAACGAGATCGCGGCGAACCGGCCGTCGGGAACCAGCAGATCCCATGCCAGCGGCAGCGCCCCCTCGAGCTGGCCGAGCTCGTCGTTGACGGCGATCCGCAGCG
>DAIQND010000019.1:0-18912 GCA_036788555.1 Solirubrobacteraceae bacterium
GGTGGAGGTCTCGTTATGGGCCCAGGCGATCACGTCCGCGCGCGGGTCGCCCACCGGCGCAGGCGCATCGCCCGGAGGGGCCTGCACCAGGATCGGGTCGGCGAGATGCGGCGCCCCGACCGTGCAGGCCGCGAACTTCGCGGAGAACTCGCCGTAGGCGAGATGCAGCGCCCGCTCGCGCACCAGTCCCGCGGCGGCGGCATCCCAGAACGCGGTCGTCCCGCCGTTGCCCAGCAGCACCTCGTAGTCATCGGGGAGCGAGAACAGCTCGCGCAGGCCGCCCCGGACCCGAGCCACCAGCTGCTTGACCGGCTGCTGGCGGTGCGAGGTCCCCATCACGCCCGTGCCGGACGCGGCCAGGCGCTGGAGCGCCTCGGGCCTCACGCGCGACGGGCCGGATCCGAAGCGGCCATCGCTCGGCTTCAGCTCTCGAGGTATCTGAGGGATCGTCGTGGTCTGGGACATGCGGGCTCCTCGAACCTAGCGGGTCTACACATGCCCAGGCGCGCGGCTGTCGATCTCCCGCCGCTCCCCGGTGGTGCAGCTCCACCCGATCGCGCCAGTCACGGCGGCGGATCGAGTGTACCGACGCGTGACTCGGCCGAGCGATCGCGGGGGTGTCGATCGCCGGCCGCGCACCCCGTACCGGCGGCAGGCCGGCCGCCCGAGCCCCGCCGCCTACTCGGAGAACTCGGTGTCGATCCAGTCCATCTGCGCGCGCAGCTCGCGCCCCACCACCTCGACCTGCTCCTCGCGCATCCGCTTGAAGTTCTCCTGCCCGGCATGGTTCTCGGCGATCCACTCGCGGGCGAAATCGCCCGACTGGATGTCGGCGAGGATCTTCTTCATCGCCTCCCGGGTGGCGTCTGAGATCACCCGGCTGCCGCGGGTCATGTCACCGTACTCGGCTGTGTTTGAGATCGAGTAGCGCATCCCGACGATCCCCTTCTCGTACATCAAATCGACGATCAGCTTGAGCTCGTGCAGGCACTCGAAGTAAGCCAGCCGCGGGTCGTAGCCCGCCTCCACCAAGGTCTCATAGCCCGCTCGCACAAGCTCGGTGGCGCCGCCGCACAGGACCGCCTGCTCGCCGAACAGGTCGGTCTCCGTCTCGTCCTTGAAGGTCGTCTCGATCACCCCGGCCCGGGTGCAGCCGATCCCCCTGGCGTAGGCGAGCGTCAGGGGCAGAGCGCGGCCGCTGGCATCCTGGTGGACGGCGACGAGCCCCGGCACGCCGGAACCCTCGAGAAACTGCCGGCGGACGAGGTGCCCGGGGCCCTTGGGGGCGACGAGCGCCACGTCCACCCCGGGCGGCGGCTCGATCTCGCCGTAGTGGATCGAGAACCCGTGGCCGAAGAGCAGCAGGTTGCCCGCCGCGACCCCATCGCGGACGCCCGACTCCCACACGCTCCGGTGCAGCTCGTCCGGCACCAGCATCATCACCACGTCGCCCTCGCTGGCCGCGTCCGCGGGCTCCTGGACACGCAGGCCATGCTCCCGGGCCTTGGCCACGCTGCGCGAGTCCGGGCGCAGCCCGACGACCACGGAGACCCCCGAGTCCTTCAGGTTGAGCGCGTGCGCGTGGCCCTGGGAGCCGTAGCCGATGATCGCCACCGTCTTGCCGTCGAGCAACGTGAGGTCGGCGTCGTCGTCGTAGAACATCAGGCCGGGAGCCTAGCGGGCCGCCGGCTGGGGCGAGGCTCAGCCGCCGCCGTTGAATCGCTGCTGGAGCGCCAGCACGTTGTTTACGTACTGCTGCGTGGAGGGATACATGCCGTTCGCCTCGACCGAGGGAAGTCCCTGGTAGTAGCCGGCGGCGGCCAGGGCGGCGTTGCCGCCCGTGGCGTCGAGCAGCGAGCGCAGCAGCAGGACCCCGCCGCGCACGTTGTCGCTCGCCGAGGCGGGCGCCAGCGGCGAGGCCCCCGGGACCAGCGTCTGCTGGATCCAGTTCCAGGTGCCGGGGAGGATCTGCATCACCCCCCGGGCGTCGGCCGTCGACACCGCGCCGTTGTTGAAGCCGCTCTCCTGGTAGGCGATCGCGTCGGCCAGCGCCGGCGGGACGCCGTTGGCCGCTGCGATCGAGCCCACCTCGGACGGGGTCACGGTGGTCGGCGTCGGATAGGGGGGATTGACCGCTGACCCCTCGGCCGCTGCTCCGACGGGTTGCGAGCTGGCGGCCGAGCCCGTGTCAACGGGCGTTGCGACGGGCGTCGGCGCCGCCGCGCCGGTGCCGGTGGCGGACAGGCGCAGCACCGAGCCCGCAAGCAATGGCGCGGCGGGATCAAGTCCGTTGACCGCGGCGAGCTGGCCGAGCGACATTCCAGCCCGCGCCGCGATCGCTGAGAGCGTGTCCCCTGGCTGGACGACATACGAACCGCCCGCCGGCGCGGCCGCCGCCGCGGCGCCGCCGACGTCGTCGCTGTCGCCGTCCCCGTCGCCGAGCACCGTGAGAGCCGGGGGGACCGGAGGCGCCGCCACATCGTCGCCGTCGCCGTCGCCGTCCCCGGTCGCGCCGGTCGTGGAGCCCGCGCTCGTCGCTGACCCGGCGGCTTGACCGCCGATCTGGGGCGGGATCTGAAGCTGCGTCCCGGCCACCAGCTGGGCGTCGGGAGCGAGTCCGTTGGCGGCCGCCAGCTGCGAGACGCTCAGTCCGTCGGCCGCGGCGACCGAGGAGAGCGACTCACCGGCACCCACCACATGGACGTAGTCGGCTGACGCAGCGGACGGAACGATAAGACCCGCCAGTGTCAGGAGCAGCACCGCAAAGCGCACCCGCATGGCGGGGCATTGTTGACCACCTTCCGCGTTCGTCGAAGCGCTGCAACGGCATTTTCACCGTGCAATTACTCGTTCATGCGTTTTGCAGTACGAGTGACTTACCTCACCACCCTTTACCAGTCACCGGTTGGTCAGGCGCTGGCGGCGGCGACCAGCGACCGGCCGGGGAACTGCACGCCTTGGTCGCCCGTCACAAATCGCTCGGCGAGCACGCCGATCCGCTCCCGCAACTGCTCGCGCTGCTCCTCGGACAGGCGCTCCCACACCTCGGCGAAGGAACGCGAGATATCGAGCGTCTCCTCGACGTAGGCGTCGAGGCTGGGCTCGGGCCGCACGAGATCGACCGCATCGACGATCACCTCGGTGAAGCCGGCGTCTTCGAGCAGCTGGCCCAGACGTCCGGGATCGGCGAGCGCGAACATGCCGGGTGCGCATGGGTCGGGCGGCTGCACGTGCCCGAGCTCCACCAGCGCGCGCGGCGGGACCGTCGCCCACGGGTTCTCCTCGGGACGGTCCCACACCGCCAGCGCGATCCTCCCGCCCGGCCGCACGACCCGGCGGATCTCCTGGAGCGCGGCGGGGGGGTCGAGCGCCAGCATCAGCCCCCAGCGGCACAGCGCCGCGTCCACGCTGGCGGTGGGAAGGTCGATCCACTCGAGCTCGAGCTGCTTGAACTCCACATTCGTGGCACCGAGGTCACGCGCGCGGCCGGTGGCCACGCCGAGCATCGCACGTGAGGCGTCGCTGGCGATCAGCGTGCCCCCCGGTTTGACCAGCTCGGCGGCCAGGAACCCGGTATCCCCCGGGCCGCAGGCCAGCTCGAGCACCCGCTGACCGGGCTGAAGGTCGAGGTGCTCGATCATCCACACCGACACCCGCATCCCGAACTCCTGGATCGCATCGGCCCGGCGGCTCCACCCCGCGGCCCCCTGCTCCCACCGCTCGAGGATCTCGTCGCGCTGATCGGCCGCCGACTCCATCTCAGTGCTTGCCGGCGGACAGGCTGTGGGTGATCTCGCCGAGCGCGGCGTCGATCTGAACGCTCAGGCGCTGCTGGAAGATCGTCGAGAGCGCCTCGGAGGCGGCGGGCCGCAGTCGCTCCACGGCATCCTCGATCTCCGGCCAGCGCTCGACCGGCATGTCGGCCTTGGCAAAGGGCTTCCACACCTCGCGCAGGAACAGCCGCACGAACGACTTCGACGCGGCGTCACAGTGGCGCTGGACATCGCCGATCGCCTCCAGCGCGGCGCGCAGCGGGATGCCGCTTCTGACCGCTTCGTCGCCCACCGCCAGCAGCGAGGGATTCGGCGCCTCGTACTTGTCACCCCCGACCGGTATCAGCACCCCGAGCTTGACCGCCTTGGCCAGCAGCGCCCGGCCCTCGTCGGGCTCGAGCGCAAAGCGCTGGCCGAGCTCCAGCGCGGTGTGGGTCTCGGCGGCAACGCTCTCCAGCGGCGTGTTCAGCGACTGCCTGACTCTGACCAGCCGCTCGACGTTCCCGTGCGTGGCCTCGAGCAGCTTCTTGATTCCGCCGAGGTTGAAGCCCTCCTCCTGCAGCGAGCGGATCAGGCGCAGCTGCGCGGCGTGCTCGGGTCCGTAGTAGCCGACCCGGCTGCGCACATCCGGCGGTGCCAAGAGGCCGCGAGCCTGGTGGGAGCGGATGTTGCGCACCGACATCCCGGTCTCGGCCGCCAGCTGCTCGATGGTGAGCCGGTTGGAGCCGGCACCATCAGAGGCCGGCGCTGACCCGCGCGCCTCGCCTAGCCGCTTGACGGTTGCCACCGCGCCATCATACGAGTCCGTTCAGCTCCCGGCGCAGCAGCTTTCCCGACGCCGTACGCGGCAGCTGCGCCGCGAAGCTGACCGCCTTGGGGACCTTGAACGGCGCCAGCCGGGCCGCACAGAAGGCACGCAGCTCTGCGGGATCGACGGTGGCGCCCTCGCGCGCCACGATCAGCGCGACGAGCGCCTCCCCCCACTCCTGATCCGGACGCCCGAACACCGCCGCATCGGCCACGGCTGGATGCCCGAGCAGCACCTCCTCGACCTCGACCGGCGAGACGTTCTCACCGCCGGTGATGATCGTGTCGGCGACCCGGCCGGTGATCACGAGCCGCCCCTGCTCGAACTCGCCCAGGTCGCCGGTGTGCAGCCAGCCGTCGCCGGCCAGCGCCTCCCGGGAGACGATCGGCCCGCGCACCAGCACCTCGCCGCCCTCCGTCCGCACCTCCACCCCCGGCAGCGGGAAGCCAAACGTGGCGATCTGCGAGCACGCCTCGGTCATCCCGTAGGTCGGCGCCACCGGCACCCCCGCGGCCTGCGCCCGGTCAAGCAAGGCCGGCGCGATCGGCCCGCCCCCCAGGAGCGCCCAGCGCAACGTCGGGGGGCGCTCGAGCCCGGCGTCGAGCAGCCGGCCGAGCATCGTCGGGACCAGGGAGACGAGCGTGATCCGGCGGCCCGGATCCATCAGCTCGTCCAGCACCGCTTGTGTGTCGAAGCGTCCGTGCAGCACCGCCGTGGTGGCGTAGATGGCGCTGCGGATCGGGATCGACAGGCCGCCCACGTGGGTCAACGGCATCGGGCACAGCCAGCGTTCGGCGGGATCCAGTCCGAGCGCCACCGCCGAGCCGAGCGCGCTGGCCAGCCAGTTGGAGTAGCGCAGCACCACCGGTTTGGGGGCCGCCGTGGTTCCGGAGGTGTGCATCACCGCCACGGGTGGGTCGCCGCCGAAGGCGATCGGCATCACTCCTGATGCCTTCTGCCTCGCGGGCCCCCGCAGCGGCTCCGATACCACCAGCTCGGCGCCCGCCAGCCGCTGCTGGCGCTCCTCGTCGGTCAGGCGCAGATCGACCGGCACCGCGGCGCGCCCCGCCAGCATGCATCCGTGCAGCGCGATCACGAATTCCTCGGGCGCCCGCAGCGCCAGCGCCACGCGCCCGCCGGCGCCGGAACGCGCCAGCGCCTGAGCGGCCGAGACGGCCGCTGCTTGCAGCTCGGCGTACGTGAGACTTGCCTCGGGAGTCTCGACCGCCACCCGCTCGGGATGCTTGCCTGCCGCGGCGTGGATCCAGAAGCCCATCACCGACACGGTAGTCTCGCCAGCGTGAGCACCACCTGGGAACCCGGCGCCGAGTACGCCGATATCCGCTACGAACTCGCCACCGGTGACGACGCCGGGATCGCGAAGATCACGATCAACCGGCCCGAGGTCCGTAACGCCTTCCGACCCGAGACGGTGCTCGAGCTATCCGATGCCTTCACCCGGGCGCGTGAGGACCTGAGCGTGGGGGTCGTGATTCTCACCGGCGAGGGCCCGGACGCGTTCTGCTCCGGAGGTGACCAGCGCGTCCGCGGCAGCCGCGGCGGCTACGTTAGCGGCGCCGACCCGGCCGCCGCCGGCTCCCACCAGGCCGTCGGCCGGTTCGAGGTCACCGACCTGCACATCCAGATCCGGCGGATGCCCAAGCCGGTGGTCGCGATGGTGGCCGGGTACGCGGTCGGCGGCGGTCACGTGCTGCACGTCGTCTGCGACCTCACGATTGCCGCCGAGAACGCGCGCTTCGGGCAGTCCGGTCCGCGCGTCGGGTCCTTCGACGGGGGGTTTGGGGCCAGCGTGCTCTCGCGCCTGGTGGGCCCCAAGAAGGCAAAGGAGATCTGGTTTCTCTGCCGCCAGTACGACGCCCAGCAGGCGCTCCAGATGGGGCTGATCAACGCCGTCGTGCCGCTGGAGCAGCTGGAGAGCGAGACCGTCAGCTGGTGCCGGGAGATGCTGGCGATGTCGCCATTCGCGCTGCGGCTGCTCAAGGCGAGCTTCAACGCCGATGAGGACGGCCTGGCGGGGATCCAGCAGCTTGCCCATGACACCAACTTGCTCTTCTACATGAGCGAGGAGGCACAGGAGGGGCGTGACGCATACCTGGAGAAGCGCAAGCCTGACTTCTCGCAGTTCCCGCGCCGCGCCTGACTCGATGACGGCCCAGAGCGTGTCGAGCCGGGCGAGTGCCGCCCCCAGCGCGAGCGGCGCGCGCATCTGGCTGATGGCGGCGCGGGTGCGCACGCTGCCGGCTTCGATCGCGCCCGTGCTGGTGGGCACCGCCCTGGCGGGCTACTTTGGCATCTTCCACCCGCTGCGGTTCGTCGCGGCGCTGCTCGGGGCGCTGTTCATCCAGGTCGGGACCAATCTGTCAAATGACTATTCGGACGCTCGGCGCGGGGCCGACGCCGAGGACCGGCTGGGGCCGGTCCGGGTCACGGCGGGCGGGCTCGTGCCGCCCCGCCGGGTGCTCGTCGCCACCTACGTGTCGTTCGCCGCCGCGATCGCTGCCGGCGCCTATCTGATCGCGGTCGCCGGATGGCAGTTGCTGGTGGTCGGGGCGGCGTCGATCCTGGCCGGCGTGCTCTACACCGGGGGGCCGCGGCCGTACGGCTACGAGGGCCTCGGCGAGGTGTTCGTGTTTTTGTTCTTTGGGATCGTCGCCGTCGCCGGCTCGTTCTTCGTCCAGGTCAGGCATCTGGATTGGGAGGCGTTCGCGCTGGCGGTCCCGGTGGGGCTGGTGGCGTCGGGGATCCTCGTCGTGAACAACTTCCGCGACCTCGACACCGACCGGCGGGCCGGCAAACGCACGCTCGCGGTGCGCCTCGGGCGCTCCCGCACACGTGTGATGTTCGCGGTGATCCTGTACCTGGCCTACCTGCTCACGCCGGTCACCTGGCTGTTCGGCCCGCTGCGGGCCTGGCTGTTGTTGCCCTGGCTGACGCTGGCGCTCGCAGCGGCGATCGTCCGCACGGTGCGTAACCGCACCGATGGGCCGTCGCTGAACGAGGCGCTGGCGCGCACCGGCATGCTCCAGCTCGCCTTCTGCATGCTGCTGGCGGCGGGACTGCTGCTCAGCCGGTGAGGGTCAGCCTCGAGCGCGTCTCGGCAGCGCTCCGGTCGCCGTTCGTCTCCGCCTCGGGCGCCGTGGAGCGGCGCGAGCTGCTGCTACTGCGCCTCCAGACCGCCGACGGCCATGCCGGGTGCGGTGAGGCGGCACCGCTTGAGAGCTATGACGGGGTCAGCATCGAGGAGTGCGAGGCGGCGCTGGAGGACTGCCGTGCCGCGCTGGCGGGATCCGATGCAGCTGAGCGGGAGCCGCTGCTCGCGGAGTGCGCGCGGCTGGCCGTGCTGCCGCAGGCGATCGCCGCCGTCGACCTGGCACTGTGGGATCTGGCCGGGCGGCGAGCCGGGCGGCCGGTGTGGCAGCTGCTCGGAGCCGAGGCACCCGCCGGCGTGGAGGTCAATCGGACCGTCGCGGCCCCCGATCGCGCCGGCGCGGCCAGCGAGGCGGCAGCCGCACGGCGGGACGGCTACCGGACGCTGAAGCTCAAGGCGGGAACCGGTGACGACGCCGGAAGGCTGGCCGCGGTGCGCGCAGCGGTGGGGCCTGACATGGCGATCCGGCTTGACGCCAACGGCGCGTGGAGCGTGGCGGAGGCCGAGGCGACGCTGCGGGCGCTGGCGCCGGCGGGCATCGAGCTTTGCGAGGAGCCGGTCAGCGGCCTTGACCAGCTTGCTGTTCTGGGCGAGCTGACCGACGTGCCGCTGGCCCTGGACGAGACGGCGGCGGCTCCCGGGGCACTCGAGCGGCGGATTTGCGAGGCGGTGTGCCTGAAGATCGCCCGCTGCGGCGGGATCACGGGGTTGATCGACGCTGCCCGTCGCGCCCGCGCGGCCGGATACCAGGTGTATCTCGCCTCGACGCTTGACGGCCCGCTGGGAATCGCCGCCGCGCTGCATGCCGCGGCGCTCCTCGCGCCCGAGCGTGCCTGCGGGCTGGCCACGCTTCAGCTGTTCGCCGGGCGCCGGGACCCGCTGGCGCCGCGGGCGGGCCGGATCGAGGTGCCCGTCAGCGCGGGGCTGGGCGCGTCGTTGCTCGACTGGTACCTGTGAACGAGCGACGGGACATCGTGGTTGTGGGGGCCGGGATCCTCGGCCTCGGGGTGGCGCGCGAGCTGCTTCGGCGTCGCCCCGGCATGCGGCTGACCGTGCTCGAGCAGGCCGGTTCGGTCGGCGCGCATCAGACGAGCCACAACAGCGGCGTGATCCACGCCGGCGTCTACTACGTGCCGGGCTCGCTGAAGGCGCAGCTGTGCGTCGACGGAGCGGCGCGCATGTATGCGTACTGCGAGGCGCACGGGATCGAGGCCCGCCGGATCGGCAAGCTGATCATCGCCACCGACGCACGCGAGCTGGCGGGGCTGGATGAGCTCGAGCGCCGGGCGCGGGCCAACCGGGTTCCCGGTCTGGAGCGGGTCGACGGCGAACGGATCCGCGAGCTCGAGCCCCACGCCACCGGGATCGCCGCCCTGCATTCTCCGCACACCGGGATCGTCGACTTCCAGGCGGTATGTCAGCGCCTGGCCGGCGACGTGCGGGAGGCCGGCGGCGAGCTCCGCCTCGGCTGGCGGGTGACCGGCGTCAGCGAGGTTGACCGGGCGGTACGGCTCACGGGCGATAACGGCGACGCCGTCGAGGCAAGCGGCGCGGTGAGTTGCGCGGGTCTTTGGGCCGACCGGCTGGCGGTGCTGAGCGGCGCCTCGCCGGATCCCCGGATCGTTCCGTTTCGCGGCGGCTACCTGCGCCTGGCGCCCGAGCGTCGCGACCTGGTCCGGGGCCTGATCTACCCGGTGCCCGACCCGGCGCTCCCGTTCCTCGGCGTCCATCTGACCCCGCGCTTCGACGGCGAGGTGCTGGTAGGCCCCTCGGCGCTACTCGTGGGCGCTCGCGACGCCTACAGGCTCAGCCGCGTGCGGAGCCGGGACGTGTTCGACACCGTCGCCTGGCCCGGGACGTGGCGGATGGCCTCCCGCTGGTGGCGAACCGGGCTGCGCGAGATCCGGATGGCGGCCAGCCGCCGCGCGTTCGCCGCCGAGGCGGCCCGCTACGTGCCGCAGCTGCGCCCGTCGGACCTGCTGCCCGCCGGCGGCGGGGTCAGAGCCCAGGCGGTGGGTCGAGACGGCCGGCTGATCGACGACTTCGTCCTGTCGAGCGCCGGACGCACGCTCCACGTCCGCAACGCTCCGTCCCCCGCCGCCACCTCGTCGCTGGCGCTCTCCGCGCGGATCGCCGATACCGTCGAGCAGCAGCTGCGCTGAGCGACCGACCGATCGTCCGCGGGTTGCGCGAAGCTGTCAAGCTCGCGGCCCCGCCGCCGATCTACCCAGCGACGTGAAAACCAAGGCCCTCCCGCTCCTGCTCAGCGCCCTGTTCGTCGTGATCGCCGCGCCGCCCGCCTCGGCACGGGTCGGCAAGCCGGTGATCAAGGGCGAGGAGGTGGGGTATTTCGGCAGCGCCACCCTCACCCGGCAGCTTGACGTGTTCGTCTACTCCAACCTGGGTCCCCGCAGCGGCACCCACGTCAGCGTGTGCGTGCAGGGCCATTGCCAGCGGGCCGTGGGTCACACGGCGAAGCTCGCCTGGTACGCGGCCGCCTTCAGGACGCGCGGGCTGCGGATGGGCGATCCGGTCAAGTTCACCGTCGTCGCGAGTAACGCCTCCGGCAGCGCCACGGTCACGGTCACCCGCGGGCTGCTGTGCATGCACAACAACGGCAGCACCCCGCAGAGCTAAAAGCCGCCGGCGCCCGCCCCGTGGCCGCTACGGCACCGGCCAGGCATGGACCGGCTCGTTCGAGTGCATGTGCTCGCGGTAGATCGTGGTCATCTGCCGCAGCGCCGCCTGACGGTCCAGCCCGCGATCGTCGTAGAGCCGGTGAAACATCTCGGCCTGCCACCAGGCGCCGTTGCGGCCGAGCACGCAGCGGCGCTCGATGATCCCGAGCAGCCGGGCCACGTCGGCGGCGTCGACGCCCGCCAGCTCGAGACCCTGCTGGGCAAGCGGCAGCAGCCGGCGGAGCACCAGCTCGTTGGCCGGCACCTCGCCGACCCCGGGCCAGTAGAGGCGCGCCTCGATCCCGTCGCGCGCCCCGGCATGGAAGTTCTCCTCCGCGGCGGAGAACGACATCCGTGACCACAGCGGGCGGTCCTCCTCGGCGATCACCCGGGTCACGCCGTAGTAGAAGGCGGCGTTGGCCAGGATGTCGACCACGGTTGGTCCCGCCGGCAGGATCCGGTTCTCGACCCGCAGATGGGGCTGGTCGCGCGTCATGTCGTAGATCGGCCGGTTCCACCGGTAGATCGTGCCGTTGTGCAGCCGCAACTCGGCGAGACGAGGCACATCTCCCTGAGCGAGCACCTCGACCGGGTCCTCGTCGTCGCACACCGGCAGCAGGGCCGGGAAATACCGCACGTTCTCCTCGAACAGGTCGAAGATCGAGGTGATCCACCGCTCGCCGAACCACACCCGCGGGCGCACGCCCTGAACCTTCAGCTCCTCCGAGCGGGTGTCGGTGGCCTGCTCGAACAGCGCGATGCGCGTCTCCCGCCAGAGCTCCTTGCCGTAGAAGAAGGGGGAGTTGGCGGCAATCGCCAGCTGCGGTCCGGCGATCGCCTGCGCCGCGTTCCAGTGCCGCGGGAACGCCTCGGGATCGACCTGCTGGTGGAGCTGCACGCTCGTGCAGGCGGCCTCCGGGGCGATCGTGTCCGCGTGCGTGGTCAGTCGCTCGACTCCGCTGATCGAGATCTCGAGGTCCTCACCGCGGGCGGCGAAGATCTGCTCGTTGAGCAGCGCGTAACGAGGGTTGGCGCTCAGGGTCTCGGCGTTGAGGTGCGCGGCGTCGATCGTCGGCAGGATCCCGATCATCATCATGTGCGCGCCGACCGTCCGTGCCCGGGTCTCGGCATCGTTGAGGCTGGCGCGCGCCTCGTGCTCGAGGTCGGAGAACACCGTCGTTTCGAGCAGCCGCGCCGGGATGTTTATCTCCACGTTGAACTGCGCGAGCTCGGTCTGGAAGCTCGGGTTGGCGATCGCCTCCAGCGCGGCCGCGTTGACCAGCGCCGGGTCGCCCGCCTGCTCGGTCAGGTTCAGCTCGATCTCGAGCCCGATCGAGCGCCGCTCCGGGTGAAACCGCGCCTCGGCGAGCATCCGTGCGAACACGTCCAGACACACTCGGACCTTCCGCCGGTAGCTCTGGCGGTCGGCCCGGCTGAAGGTTGCGGCGGCTACCTCCTGCCCCACACGCACAGTATGAGGCAAAGCCGCCTGGCCTCGGCGGCTCACCCCCCGGCAACTATCTCGGCGACCCGCCCTGGCGCCTCCAGGTGCACCGCGTGGCCGGCGTCGGGGACGACGAGCACCTCGGAATCAGCGATCGCGTCCGCCATCCGCTCGGCGAGCGCGCGGAACTTCTCGTCCCGCTCGCCCACCACCAGGCGCACCGGCATCGCCAGCTCGTGCAGCTGGTCCCATAGGGGGGGCAGCGCTCCCGTCCCCAGCCCCCGTAGAGCGCGGGCCAGCCCGGCCGGGGTGCTGCGCAGACGGTCGGCATGGACGCCGGCCAGCACGTCGGGGGGCAACCCCGCCAGCACCGGAGTCCGCGCCCAGCGGCGCGCGAACGCCTCGATCGTCGACCTCTCGATCTCCTCCGCCAGCCGCTCATCGGTCTGACGGCGGGCCTCCCGCTCGTGCTGATCGCCTATGCCGGGGCTGGCACCCACCAGCACCAGCCGCTGCACCCGTTCGGCCATGGCGATCGCGCAGTGCAACGCGATCCTCCCGCCCATCGAGTAGCCGGCGAGCGTGAACCGGCTCGAGGGAACGAGCGCCTCGAGGTCGGACAGCACCGCGTCGAGCGTCACCGGAGCCGCCGCGGAGGCCGCGCCGTGGCCGCGGATGTCCGGCGCGAGCACGCGGTAGCGTTCGCCGAGGTCCGCCGCCACCGCACCCCAGCTGGCACCCGTGTGCGTGAACCCATGGAGCAGCAGGATCGCCGGCCTCATCGCACAGATCATGACCGCCACCGACACCTACCTCCTGCTGCGCGCGTTCTGCGATGAGCTGGCCCGCTGCGGGATGCAAGACGCCTGCACCTCCCCCGGCTCGCGCTCGACGCCGATCGTGCTGTCGCTGGCCGGCGAGCAGCGGATCCGCTGCTGGTCGCACCTCGATGAACGCTGCGCCGGCTTCTTTGCCCTCGGCGCGGCCAAGGCCTCGGGCCGCCCGGTGGCGATCGCCTGCACCTCGGGGACCGCGGCGGCGAACCTCGCCCCGGCGGTGATCGAGGCGCGCTGGGCGCGGGTGCCGCTGCTGATCCTGACCGCCGATCGCCCCCCTGAGCTGCGCGACGTCGGCGCCGGGCAGACGATCGACCAGCTGAAGCTCTACGGCGATGCCGTCAAGTGGTTCTTCGAGGTGGGGGTCGATCGCGGCTCGCCGGAGGCGCTGCGCTGGATGCGGACGCTGGCGTGTCGCGCCTACGCGACCGCGCTTGACGCTCCGGCTGGACCGGTGCACCTGAACTTCCCCCTGCGCGAGCCCCTGGTGCTCGACGACCCGCTACCCGCGGACGCCACCGGTCGCGGCCGCGCGCAGCCCTATGTGACGGTGGAGCCGGCGCCGCGGCCTGCACCCGCCCGGGGCCCGGGCCCGCACCCGGCTGGGCGACTGCTGGTGGTGGCCGGCGCCGGAGCCGGCGATCCGGTGCAGCTCGCGGCCTACTGCGGCCAGACCGGGATTCCGCTGCTGGCCGATCCCCTGTCCGGCGCGCGTCGCGGAGGCGCCGCCGTCGCGCACTACGACCTCCTGCTGCGCGACCCGCAGTTCGCGGCCGCGCACCGCCCCGACTACGTCTTCCGCGTCGGCGATCTGCCCACCTCCAAGCCGCTGCGCAGCTGGCTGGCCAGCCTCACCGATATACCGCAGATCGCCGTCGACGGCGACCAAACCTGGCAGGACCCGGGCGCTGTCGTGGGGATGCGACTGCGCAGCGCGCTACCGATGCCCGAGGACCTGAGCGTCGCATCAGGATGGCTGACCGCCTGGAGCGAACCTGACGCGCGGGTGGCCGAGACGCTCGACCGAGCGCTCTGCGATCAGCTCTCAGAGCCATTGGTCGCGCGCCGCCTACCCGGGTGGATCGCCCCCGACGACATATTGTTCGTCGCCTCCTCGATGCCGATCCGGGACGTCGAGACCTTCGTGCCCGTGCGGGATGTGCCCCCGCGGGTGCTGGCCAACCGGGGTGCGAACGGGATCGACGGGACGGTGTCGGCCGCCTTCGGCGTCGCCGCGACCGGACAGAGGGTCGTGCTTTTGATCGGCGACGTCGCACTGGCGCACGACATCGGGGGGCTGCTCGCCGCTCGTCGGCTGAGCCTGAGTCTGACGATCGTGCTGCTCAACAACGATGGTGGCGGGATCTTCCACTTTCTTCCGGTCTCCGGAAAGGGCGAGCTGTTCGAGGAGCACGTGGCCACGCCCCACAACCTCGACTTCGCAGACGCCGCCGCTCTGTATGACTGCGGCCACGAGCGGCCAGGGGACCTCGCCGCTCTCGAGACTGCCGTCCGGCAATCGCTGGAATCGCCCGGCACCCAGATCATCGAGGTCCGCACCGACCGCCACGGCAGCCGAGCCCTCCACGGCCGGATCGCGGATCTGGCGATCGCGGCGGCAACGCGGGGTCGGTAACGTCTGCGGCGGGGCCGCCACGATGTCCAACGCGCGCATGCTGACGAAAAAGCGACCGAGGCTCCATGTGTGGGTGGGCATCGCCGTGCTTGCCGTGGTGGTGGTCGTGGTTGCCGGGGTCCAGCTCACCGCCCCGGCGTCGCAGCCGGCGGCGAGCGCGCTCACCACCAACCCGGATCTCGACCCGGGCACGCCGCTCTCCGGACCGGCGCCTGACTTCACCCTGACCGATCAGTTCGACCATCCGGTCTCGCTGCGCTCATTCCGCGGCAAGGCGGTGATCCTCGCCTTCAACGATGCCGAGTGCACGACCGTCTGCCCGCTGACCACGACGGCGATGCTCGACGCGGAGGCGATGCTCGGGCCGGCGGCGTCACAGGTGCAGCTGCTCGGAATCGACGCCAACCCGAACGCGACTGCGGTCAAGGACGTACGGGCGTATTCGGAGCTGCACGGGATGGTGCGCCGGTGGCACTTTTTGACGGGTTCGCTTCCCCAGCTCGAACGGGTGTGGCGGTCGTACAAGATCGCCGTGCAGATCGAGCAGGGGCAGATCGACCACACCCCTGCGCTGTTCGTGATCAGCCCCCAGGGCCGGCTGGCGGAGCTCTATATGACCCAGCTCGTGTTCGCCGCCGTCCCCCAGCTCGGCCAGCTGGTGGCGCAGGAGGTCTCGCGCCTGCTGCCGGGCCACCCCAGGGTGCACTCGCGGCTGTCCTACGCCCAGATCCCCGGCCTTGCGCCCAGCCGCCGGGTCCTCGCGCCGCGGGTGGGGGGCGGAACCGTCACGCTGGGCGCCACAGGTTCGCCCCGCTTGTACCTGTTCTTCGCCACCTGGGACAGGGAGGTGATGAACCTGGGCGCGCAGCTCGACACGCTCGCCGCCTACCAGGCCGCCGCCGGACGCGATCGCCTGCCGCTGCTGACCGCGGTGGACGAGGGCGGGCTGGAGCCCTCTGCGCAGACCCTACCCGGCTTCCTCGCCAAGCTCGCCCGGCCCCTCCCCTACCCGGTCGCCATCGACCGCAGCGGGCGGATCGCCGACGGCTATGAGGTGCAGGACGAGCCGTGGCTGGTCCTCACCTCGGGCACCGGCAAGCTGCTGTGGTACTACGACATCTCGACGGGGGGGCCGATCACCCAGGCCGCCCTGATCCACGAGGTGCGGGCGGCGCTGGCGCGGTCCCCCAGCGCGCCGTCCACCGCCCTGGTGCAGGAGGAGCTCGCGAACTCACCGCCCGCGCTGACGGCGATCCACCACCAGGCCGATCAGCTGCTCGGCGGCGAGCCGGAGCTGTCCGCCCGCATCCGGGCGCTGCGCGGCTACCCGGTGGTGGTCAACATCTGGGGGTCGTGGTGCGGGCCCTGCCGCGCGGAGTTCGGCCTGCTCGGAACTGCCTCGGCCTACTACGGGCGCGACGTCGCGTTCCTGGGTGGCGATGTCAACGACGCCGCAGGTGACGCACGCGCCTTCTTGACGCAGCACCCGGTCAGCTATCCGAGCTACCAGATGCAGACCCGAGACCTGACCGCGCTCGTCCCACAGGGGATCGCGGGAACGCCCACCACGCTGTTCTTCTCCCGTTCCGGGCGACTGGTCTACGTCCATACCGGCCAGTACCTGAACCAGGGCTCGCTGAA
Source organism: Solirubrobacteraceae bacterium (assembly GCA_036788555.1). Taxonomy (GTDB): domain Bacteria; phylum Actinomycetota; class Thermoleophilia; order Solirubrobacterales; family Solirubrobacteraceae; genus Palsa-465. The sequence goes on from DAIQND010000019.1 coordinate 15,986, forward strand.
CAGCGACATCCAAACCTACGCCCTCGGCCGCTAACGCCGCGCGTGGCGCTGAGCGGGGGCGGGCCCGATCGTCAGCAGCTGCGTGTGCTCGTGGTCGACCTGCAGCGTCGTGTGGTCGATCTCGAAGACATCGTTCAGCATCCTCCGCAGCTCGTGGCGTACCTCATGGCAGTCGTTGGCCTCACCGACGAGGATGTGGGCCGAGAGCGCGGGGAAGCCCGAGGTGACTTCCCAGACGTGCAGGTCGTGGACCTCGACCACGCCCGGGTGCGAGGCCATCGCGTGGCCGATCTCGTCGGGATCGATTCCCTGCGGCGCGGCCTCCAGGAACACGCGTCCGCTGGCCTTGAGGAGTCCGTAGGCGCCGTACAGCATCAGCGCCGCGATCAGCAGCGACGCGATCCCGTCCGCCCGCCGCCAGCCTGCGGCCAGAATCACGCCGCCGGCGATTGCCGTGGCGATGAACGCCGCCAGGTCGGTGACGATGTGCCTGAACGACCCCTCGATGTTCATCGACTGCCGGTCCGCGTGCGCGAGCGTGGAGGTGGCGATCAGGTTGACGAGGATGCCCACGAGCGCCATCGCCAGCACCGCTGACCCGGCCACCGGCGGTGGCGTGATCAGCCGCCGGATGCCCTCGTAGACGATGAGCAGGCCGAGCACGAGCAGGGTGGCGCCGTTGAACTGGGCGGAGAGGATCTCGGCTCGCTTGAAGCCGAATGTCATCTGGCCCTTGGCTGGCCTGGCGGCCAGATGGAGGGCCCACAGCGAGACCGCGAGCGCGCCGGCATCGGTCAGCATGTGCGCGGCGTCCGAGAGCAGTGCCAGCGAGCCGGACAGCGCTCCCACCACCACCTCGGCCACCATCAGGCCCACGACCAGCCCGAGCGGGATCACCAGCTTGCCGCGATCGGGGGAGGCCGAGACGCCGTGCGCGTGTCGATGGTGGTGGGCGTGTCCGGTCATTACGCCTCCCGAACCCCGCCCAGCCGGATGTGCTCCACGTGGCCCATCGCCTGCTCCAGCAGCTGGCCCACGTGGTCATCGTAGAGGTGGTAGACGATCCGGCGTCCTTCGCGACGGCCGGCTACCAGCCCCAGGTGCCGAAGCACCCGCAGCTGATGCGAGACGGCGGACGCCTCCATGCCCACCGCCGCCGCCAGTTCATTGACCGGGCACGGACCGGCGTGCAGGCGGGCGAGGATCCGCAGCCGGCTGGGGGCCGAGAGCGCCTGCATCGTCTCCGCCACCGCGTGGATCAACGCCTCCGAGCGGTTGTCGGTCTCCGTCGCCACCGCCATTGACCTGAGAATAGCTGAACGGCTGTTCAGAAGTGGACCGGGGCGGCGAGGACCCTGCCAAGTACGCGCGCCGGCAGTGATCTGAACAGAAGTAGACGGTGCGCCCTGCCGACTCGGCGGTTAGCGCCTTGGCGCGGTCGACCTTCATCCCGCACTCCGGGTCGGTCGCGCCCCGCCGGGCGGTCAGCCGGAGCAGCAGGCCGAAGATGCCGAGCGCGATGACGTTCAGCACCAGCTTGTAGTCGGCCGATACCGACTCGAACACATCGGAGCGCGTCGGGCGCGCTCCCGAGGGAACGATCCCGGCAGCGCTGAAGACGACATCGATGAAGAGCGCGGCCACCACCATCGTCACGAACATCAGCACGGTGATGCGCGCGGCGAACCGCGCACCGTAGTACTTGCGGTAGATCGCCACGATCGGGAGCACGATCAGATCGGCGAAGATGAACGCCAGCACGCCCGCGAAGCTGATGCCGCCGCTCCACAGCACCGCCGCCAGCGGGACGTTGCCGACCGAGCAGACGAAGCTCAGCACGGCGATCACCGGCCCGATGAACGCGCCCCACACCGTCTGCACCGGGCGCGACGCACCGGTCAAGAACAGGACGTGGAAGGCGCCGTTCCCGAGCTGGGCGATGAATCCGGCGAGCACGATACCGGTCGCGATCTCCTTGTAGAGCATCTGCCAGTCGCCTCGGAAGTTGTGGGCGACGTCGCTCCACGCCGACAGGCTGGTCAGCCGCTCACGCCAGCTCAGCTCCTCCCCGGCCATATGGTGCTGATGACCCACATCAACCTCCGCCGCATGCTGACGAGCCCGCGCCTCGAGCGAGCGCGATACGAACGCGCGCAGGAGCACGGCCATCAGCCCGATCATCACGATCCCGCCGAGGTATTCGCCGAGGGTGAACTGCCAGCCGATCAGCACCCACAGCACGAGACCGAGCTCCCAGACCAGGTTCGTCGAGGCGAACTGGAAGGCGAGCGTCGAAGCGGCCGAAGCACCCTTCTGAAAGAAGCTCTTGCCGATCGCTACGGCCGCATACGAGCATGAGGAGGAGGCTGCGCCGAGTCCGGTGGCGCGGGCCAGCGAAGCCGCGCCGGAGCCCGCCAGCGCATTCTCGACCCGCTGGCGCGGCACCCACGCCTGCACCACCGCGGAGATGAAGAATCCAAACACCAGCGCCCACCACACCTGCCAGGCCATGAGGAAGGCGTCGCGCACTCCGTGCCAGAGAACGTCCATACCCCCCGAGGGTACCTTTAGACTGAGCGCCATGAGCTCTGACGCGATCGGTCTGCGCGGCTACTCCGCCACCAAGCAGCAGCTCATCCAGCGGCTGCGCCGGATCGAGGGACAGGTCCGCGGGCTGGAGAGGATGGTCGATGAGGACCGCTACTGCATCGACATCCTCACTCAGATCTCCGCGGCCCAGGCAGCACTGGACAAAGTGGCCCTGGGCCTGCTCAACGACCACACCCACCATTGCGTGATCGGAGCCCGTGACGATCAGCGTGACGCGAGGACCCGTGAGCTCTTGGCAGCCATCGCGCGCCTGATGCGTCGGGGCTAGCGGCGGCCCGTAAGCGGGCCGGGCCGGTGTCGCGTCGCCGCGTCCGGTG
>DAIQND010000019.1:18958-21425 GCA_036788555.1 Solirubrobacteraceae bacterium
CTTGACCTCGGTCTCGGCCAGCTCGGCGGCGGGATCGGAGTCACGGACGATTCCGCACCCGGCGTAGAGACGGGCGAGGCGGCCATGCACCAGCGCGCAGCGCAGCGCCACGCAGAACTCGCCGTCGCCGGAGGCATCGGTCCAGCCGACGCCGCCGGCGTACCACCCGCGGTCGATGCCCTCGAGCGCCGGGATCATCCCGACCGCCGTGTCACGCGGCTCGCCGCCGACCGCCGGCGTGGGATGAAGTGTGCCCGCCAGCTCGAGCGCCGTGACCGCGCTCGCCAGCTGCGCACGGATCGGCCGCGCGAGATGCTGGATGTTGGCCACGCGCACGAGCACCGGCTCCGGCGCGACAGTCACCCACACGGCGTGCGGCCGCAGCCCCAGCGCGATCCGCCGCGCCACGATCGCATTCTCCTCGCGGTCCTTTTCGGATCGCAGCAGCCGTTCGCCCAGGTGATCGTCGACCGCGGGATCGGCGCTGCGGGCGATCGACCCGGCCAGCGCCACGGTGCTGGCGCGCTGACCCTCACGCCGGACCAGCAGCTCCGGGCTGGCGGCGATGAACGTGGACTCGCCCCGCCCGAGCGCGAACACGTAGCAGGATCCGAACTCCTGGCGCAGGAGCCCGAGGACCGCACCCGGGTCGTGTTCGACCGGCGCGTGCACCTCGACCTCGCGGGCCAGCACGACCTTGTCGAGCTGACCGCCCCGGATCCGCTCGACGGCACGCGCCACCGCCTCCTCGTAGTGGGCGGGCGGCATCGGGCTGTGAACCTTGTAGGCCCCCACCGGCGCCGGGTCCAGCAACGGCAGCGGCTGGCGGCGCAGGCTGTCAAGGCGGCGCTCGGCGCGCTCCACGGCCGCCTCGGGGGTGTCGTCGGGGGCTGCCTCGAGGTTCAGGGTCAGGGCCATATGACCGTCGCGGCGCGCCAGCGCGATTTCGGGCACGACCAACGACGCCGGGGCGAAGCCTTCCCAGTGCGACGAGCCGCCGCCATCCGGCGCGAAGGCAAACCCGCCCAGCGCGACGAGCCCCGAGCCGGGCGGCCCGTCCCCGCCGCTACAGATCGCCGCCGAGGCCAGCGCACGCCAGCGCCGCGACAGCACGGTGAAGCGCTCGTGGCCGCGCGCCTCGAGCTCGCGTACGCAGCCCAGCGCCCCGAGCGCCCAGCCCTGCCGGTCAGGCTGCTCGAGGCAGAACCAGTGCTCTCCCGGGCGGCGTGAGGCGACCACTGCGGCGATCGGGTCGACCGGCCCGTCGAGCCGGACGGTCGTGCTCGCGATCACCGGCAGTCCGGTGGCGCGGGCCCGGCGGAGCGCCGCAGCCACCGCGTCCTCGAGCCGGGCCAGGAGCTGCTCACTGACGGCGGGTGAGACGAAGCTCGTGCGAGCCCTCCCACCGGGACGCTCCGCGCGAGTCCCGGCCGGCGCGTTAGGTCTCGCTGCGTCCACGCGAGATAGCGATCTCGCCGGTGCGCGCCATCTCGATCAGCCCGAACGGCCGCACCAGCTTCTCGAACGCGTTCACCTTGTCATGGGTCCCGGTGATCTCGGCCACCACCGACCGGCGGGTGACGTCGACGATCTTCGCCCGGAAGATCTCGCAGATCTGCATGACCTCGGCACGCGCCGGCCCCTCGGCCGCGATCTTGAACAGCGCCAGCTCGCGCGCCAGCGTCTCCTCGGGCTCGAGGTCGCGGATCTTCAGGACGTTGATCAGCTTGTGAAGCTGCTTGGTCACCTGGTCGATTGGATGCAGGGCCCCGTCGAGGGTGAGCGTGATCCGGGAGAGCCGCTCGTCCTCGGTGGGACCGACGGCCAGGGTGTCGATGTTGAACCCGCGGCGGGCGAACAGTCCCGCTATCCGGGTCAGCACGCCGGGCTTGTTCTCGACCAGGATCGAGAGCGTGTGCTTGCGGCCTGTCCGCACCCCGCCCGCGACTTCGAGCTGGTCAAGCGAGAGAACCTCCTTGGTCGCCGGCTCGCCCATCTAGCCCACCATGTTCCTCGCCGGCTGACCGGCCGGGATCATCGGATAGGTGTTCTCCTCGCGCGTTACCCGGACGTCGACCAGCACCGGCCCGTCGGTTGCCAGCGCCTCGCGCATGCCCTCGACCAGCGTGCTCTTGTCATCGAGGCGCATCCCGGTGGCGCCGTATGCCTCGGCGAGCTTGACGAAGTCCGGCCACTGACCCATGTCGACGTGGCTGTAGCGCTTGTCCCAGAAGAGCTCCTGCCACTGGCGGACCATGCCGAGATAGCCGTTGTTCATGATGAACGCCTTGATCGGGATCTGCTCCTGGGCGCAGGTCGCCAGCTCCTGCATGTTCATCTGCACCGACCCGTCGCCGGCCACGCACACCACAGTCTGCTCGGGACACCCGACCTGCGCGCCCATCGCCGCCGGCAGCCCGAAGCCCATCGTTCCCAGCCCGCCGGAGTTGATCCACCGCCGGGGTTT
>DAIQND010000020.1:0-16658 GCA_036788555.1 Solirubrobacteraceae bacterium
GTCGCCCTACCAGCACGGTGAGGTCTTCGTCACCGAGGACGGCGCGGAGACCGATCTCGACCTCGGCCACTACGAGCGGTTCACCGACGCCAACACGAGCCGCGCGTCGAACGTCACCGCCGGCGGCATCTACAACACGGTCATCCGCCGCGAGCGCCGCGGCGACTACCTCGGCGCCACCGTGCAGGTGGTGCCGCACATCACCGACGAGATCAAGCAGCGCATCCGCGTCGTGGCCGATTCCTCGGATGTGGACTTCGTGATCACCGAGATCGGTGGCACCGTGGGCGACATCGAATCATTGCCGTTCCTGGAGGCGATCCGCCAGTTCCCGGTCGACGTGGGGCGCAGGAGGTGCATGTTCATCCACCTGACGCTCGTCCCCTTCATCACGCACGCCGGGGAGCTGAAGACGAAGCCGACCCAGCACTCCGTCAACGAGCTGCGGCGGATCGGGATCGCGCCCGACATGGTCGTCTGCCGCTCGGAGTCGGCGCTGTCGTCCGACATCCGGCGCAAGATCGCGCTGTTCGCGAGCCTGCCGGTCGAAGCCGTGGTCTCGGCACGCGACGTTCCCGACATCTATGAGGTTCCGCTGCGCTTCCGTGACGAGGGGGTCGACGACTACATCCTGCATGAGCACTTCGGGATCGAAGCTCCCGCGCCGGATCTGATCACCTGGGAGGCGGTGACGCGCAAGGCGGCCGAGGCGACCCGGAGCGTGCGGATCGCGCTGGTGGGGAAGTACGTGCAGCTCGAGGACGCGTACCTGTCGGTGGTTGAAGCGCTCAAGCATGCCGGCGTCCACCACGACTGCAAGGTCGAGATCGACTGGGTCGACTCGGAGGCGGTGAACGACCCGGCGGTCGCTCGGCGGCTCGAGGAGGCGGACGGCATGCTGATTCCCGGTGGGTTCGGAGGCCGCGGGATCGAGGGCAAGATCCGCGCCGCCCAGATCGCGCGGGAGCACCATGTCCCGTACCTGGGGATATGCCTGGGGATGCAGCTCGCGGTATGCGAGTTCGCGCGCCACGTCGCAGGGCTCGAGGGCGCCAACTCGACCGAGTTCGACCCCGAGACGCCGTTCCCGGTGATCGATCTGCTGCCCGAGCAGAAGGAGATCGCTGACATGGGCGGGACAATGCGCCTGGGCGCCGACCCGATCAAGCTGCACGAGGGGACCCGTCTGCGGGAGCTCTACGGCGAGGCGGTCGTCTATGAGCGCCATCGTCACCGCTACGAGGTCAACAACCACCTCAGGCGTCGGCTGGAGTCGGCCGGGCTGATCTGCTCGGGCACCTCCCCCGACGACCGGCTGGTGGAGGCGATCGAGCTCTCCCGCGCCGAGCATCCGTTCTTCGTCGCCTCCCAGTACCACCCGGAGTTCAAATCGCGCCCCGAGCGGCCGGCCCCCCTGTTCGATGCCCTTGTCGGCGCGGCGCTGGCGCATTCACGCCGGCTCGAGCCGGCGCCCCCTGCCGTGCAGCCGACGGTCGCTCCCGCCGTCGCCTCGTGAGACGCGCGGCGCAGGCCGAACGCCAGCAGCTCGGCGAGACTTTCGCGTCACTGTGCCGGATCGAGAGTCCCTCGTTCCACGAGCGTGAGTGCGCCGACTGGGTGATCGGCGAACTGGACGGGATGGGCGTCGGCGTCGAGGAGGACGACGCCGGATCGCAGATCGGTGCCAGCGCGGGCAATCTGCTGGCGCGGATCCCCGGCAGCGGTCCGGAAAGCATCCTGATCTGCACCCATCTCGACACCGTGCCGCTCGAGGCGCCGGTGGAGCCGGTCGTGGTCGACGGCGGGTGGGAGAACGCCAACCCGGCGATCCTGGGCGCGGACAACAAAGCCGCGGTCGCGGTGGCGCTCGAGCTGGCGAGGCGGCTGACCCACGCGCCTCGCCCGCCAGAGGTCGGGCTCGAGCTGCTGTTCACCGTGTGCGAGGAGGTCGCGCTGCAGGGCGCCAAAGCGTTTGACCGCCGGGTCCTTCTCAGCCGCTTCGGCTACGTATTCGACCACGCCACGCCGATCGGCGAGATCGTGTTGGCCGCCCCCACCTACTACCGGATCGTCGCCGAGGTCCACGGGCGTGCCGCGCACGCCGGGATTCGGCCCGAGGTCGGTCGCAGCGCAATCGCCGCCTCCGCCCGCGCCATCGCCGCCATGCGACTCGGCCGGCTCGACGCCGAGACGACGGCCAACATCGGGACGATCACAGGCGGCACGAACGCCAACGTGGTGCCTGAGCATTGCCGAGTTGAGGCCGAGGCGCGCAGCCTTGACCGCACGCGGGCGGAGGCGGCGGCGACCGAGATGGTCGACCATTTCCAGGAGGCCGCCGACGCCGGCGAGTGTGACCTCGACATCACGCTGGAGCGGATGTTCGACGGCTTCCGCACCTCCCCCCGCGAGCCACAGGTGCTGTTGGCCGAGCGGGCGCTCCAGGCCGCCGGTTATGAGGCCAGGCACATCGTCACCGGCGGGGGCTCAGATGCCAACGCGCTTCAGGCCGCCGGATTTGCCTGCACGAATCTGGCCAACGGCACCGAGCGCAACCACGAACCCACCGAGCGCGTCAGCGTCGACGCGCTGGATGGCATGCTCGAGGTGGCGATCGCCCTGATGGAGGAGGCCCCGGCCGTCCTAAGCCAGGCCGCGGCGTGAGCCACACACCGGCTGGCGGCGGCCACAGGTTCGAGGCCATCGGACAGGACGTCAGGTGGGAGGGCAAGTTCCTGCGCGCCGGGGTCGAGCGCTTCCGCTATGACGACGGTGCCGAGGTGACCCGCGAGAAGGTGTGGCATTCGGGAGCCGTCGGGATCGTGGCGCTCGACGAGCAACACGTTTGGCTGACCCGTCAGCCGCGCGAGGTGGTGGGCGCGGCCGACTCGCTGGAGATCCCGGCGGGGAAGCTTGACGTGCCAGGAGAGTCGCCGTTGCGAACCGCCCAGCGCGAGCTCGGCGAGGAGATCGGCAAGCGCGCGGAGCACTGGCAGGAGATCGTCTCCTTCTACACGAGCCCCGGCTTCAGCGACGAACGGGTGTGGCTGTTTCTGGCCACCGGGCTGTCGGACAGCGGGCCGGCGCAGGCGGATGAGGATGAGCGGATCGAGGTCGTGCCGTGGCGTCTTGACCAGCTCGATCAGGCGATCACCGCCTGTGATGACTCAAAGACCCTGATCGCCCTCCTCTGGCTGCTGGCTCGCTCCGCGTCCGGACTCGGCTAGCGCCTGCGATCTGGATCCAGCCCCACGCCCTCGGGAACCGGTGGCCGCGTCTCGGGAACGCGCTCCCTCCGCGCGCAGGAACCATCCCGCACGGGTCGAAACCGGGGCTATGGCGGTCGCGCACGCACCTCGGATCACCGAGCTGACCTTCGACTTCCTTGGCTACCTCGAGCTCGAGCGCGGCCTCTCCCGGAACACCCTTGAGGCATATCGCTCGGACCTTCAGCAGTTCGGGCAGTTCCTGGCCCGGCGCGATCTGGATCCGCTCACGATCAGCGCCGGGCAGCTGAGCGAGTTCGTGGCCGAGCTTGCCGCCGGGCGGGAGGGACGCCCGGCGCCCGCGCCGGCCACGCTGCAGCGAAAGGTCGCCTGCCTGCGCTCGTTTTACCGCCATCTGCGGCGGGAGCGGATGATCGAGCATGACCCCGCGGCCGAGCTGCGTGGACCACGCTCGCGGGCGCGTCTGCCACAGGTACTCAGTCGCGACGAGGTCGCTCGGCTGCTCGAGGCGCCTCGTGGGTCTTCACCCGGCGCGCTGCGAGACCGGGCGCTGCTTGAGACGATGTACGCCTGCGGGCTTCGAGCGTCCGAGGCGATCGGGCTCGAGCTGTCCGAGCTGGATCTCGATGCCGGGCTTCTCCGAGCCCGTGGGAAGGGCTCAAAGGAACGGATGGTCCCAATCGGCAGCGAGGCGGTCACCAGCCTCCGTGTCTACCTGGACCGCGGGCGGCCACAGCTAATCGGCCTGCGGGACCAGTCGCGCGTGTTTGTCAACCTCCGCGGCGGTCCGCTCTCGCGCCAGGGTCTCTACAAGATCGTCCAGCGCCACGCATCCAGCGTCGGGCTGGCCCACCGGATGAGTCCGCACTCGTTGCGCCACAGCTTCGCCACCCACCTGCTCTCCGGCGGCTGTGACCTGCGCTCGCTGCAGGAGATGCTCGGTCACGCCGACATCGGCACGACCCAGATCTACACCCACCTGTCCACCGAGCGGCTGCGTGACGTTTACTTCGACGCTCACCCGCGGGCCCAGATCGGCCGCGGCGCCCAGCGCGTGACCTGAGACCCGTGCCGGGGAGGACGGCCCGGCTTGATCTACGCTCGCGGCAGATGCCCGAGCTGCCCGAGGTAGAAACCATCCGCCGCCAGCTGGCCCCCTACCTGGAGGGCCGCACGCTCACCGACGTGGAGATCCTCGACTCCCGCTGGACGCGGCCCGATCCTCATGAGCAAGTCGCTGCCGGGCTCCGGGGGGCGGTGATCGAGGAGGTCGGGCGGAGGGGCAAGTACCTGGTATGGCCCCTTCCCGAGGATCGCCACCTGCTGATCCACCTGCGGATGACGGGGACGCTGCTGCTCGATCCGCCCGCCGACCCGAGGCACACCAGGGCGAGGTTCGCGCTCGATGACCGCCACCGCCTGGTGTACGTGGATCCCCGGCGGTTCGGGACCGGCCATCTGCTGCCCGGCGCCGCGGCCCGAGACGCGTACCTGGCGCTTCGCCTGGGCGCTGAGCCCTTCACGGCAGCGTTCACAGCTGAGCACCTGCGCCGGCTTGCCCGGGGGCGCACAGCGCCGGTGAAGGCGTTCATCCTCGATCAGCGGAGGATCGCCGGCGTGGGGAACATCTACGCCGACGAGGCGCTGTTTCGCGCCGGCGTCCACCCGCTGCGCCCGGCGGGGCGCCTCACCCGGTCAGATTGGGTGCGCGTGCGGGAGGGGATCGAGGACGCTCTGGCCGCTGGGATCGAGGCCAAGGGCGCCTCGATCGATGACTTCCGCCACGTGGACGGCGCCCGCGGCTCCTTCCAAGACCGCTTCCTCGTCCACACACGAGCCGGGCAGTCATGCCCCCGCTGCGGCGAGCAGATCCGCAAGATCGTGGTCGCAGGCCGGGGCACCTACGTCTGTGAACGGTGCCAGCGCAAGCCGCGGAGTCGGCGCGGCTCCCGCGCTCCGGCGCAGGAGCCGCGCGTCACGATCGCCCGTTAGCGGCGAGAGCGGCTCGCCCCCGAACCGGCTCCGGATCGGGCTCGGCGACGCCTCGGACGCTGCTCCTCGGGCTCCTCCTCGTCCTCGTCGAAGTCCTCGTCGTCCTCCTCGGCCTCGGGCTCATCGAATTCTTCGTCCTCGAAGTCCTCGTCCTCCTCGGCCTCGGGCTCCTCCTCGTCCTCGTCGAAGTCCTCGTCGTCCTCGGCCTCGGGCTCATCGAATTCTTCGTCCTCGAAGTCCTCGTCGTCCTCGGCCTCGGGCTCCTCAGCTTCAGCCTCGGGCTCCTCGCCTGCGTACGCCTCTTCGTCTCCGCCGTCGCTCTCGAAATGCTCGTGTTCGTACTCGATCAGCCGCTGTTGCAGGTTCTCGAGCAGATCACGGCCCCGGGATCCGGCGAGGAGACGCCCTGCCGTCACGGCGCCCGCACCGAGGAGGAAGGCGCGAGGCACGGAGAGCCCGCGCCTCGGCCCTTGGTCCTGACTGCTCTGCTCCTTCGAACCGGAACCCTGCCCCTGAAGGAGAGCGTCCGCGGTCGCTTGGATGACGCGGTTGAGATCGATCGCCATTCTCCCGCCTCCTAACTGCGCCGCGATGAGCGGCTGCGCGGCCGACCCTGATGCTCGGCCGAGGAGCTACGCGAACTCTGCGAGGCTCCCCGTGGGGGCGTCCGGCCTGAACTCCGGCTGGCGCCCGAGCTTGCGCTCGAACCGTTGCCGGATCGGCCGCTGGCGCTGGAGCGGCCCGATGACCGGCCGCCACCGCTCGATCCCGAGCTGCTCCCGCTCGTGGAGCCACTAGAGCTGCGGCCACTGCTCGAACCACCCGAGCGCCGGCTACGGCTGCCGCTCGAGCTCCGGCCGCTGCCGGAGCTCCCCGAGCTGGCACGGCCGCTGCCCGACCCGTTCGAGCTCCGGGCCTGGCGGGAGCGGCGGGAGCTCCCGCCCGAGCTGCGCGAGCCCGAGCTGCGCGAGCCGGAGCTGCGCGAGGCCGAGCTGCGCGAGCCGGAGCTGCGCGAGGCCGAGCTGGAGCTGGGGCTGCGCGAGCTCGAGCTGCGCGAACTGGGGCGCGAGCTCGCGCGGCGAGCGCTGGAGCTGCCCGACGATCCACCGCTCCGCGACCGCGCACGAGGCCGAGTGGTGCGGCGCTGGCGAGGCTCGCCACCGTTTCGGCCGCCCGCCTCGCCCTCGTCATCGGAATCGTCCTCCTCGGAGTCCTCGTCCTCCTCGGAGCCCTCGTCCTCCTCGGAGCCCTCGTCCTCCTCGGAGCCGCGGCCGTGAACCAGCTCATCCGCCGATCCGTACTCCCGCTCTTCGTCGTAGCCGGGGTCGTGGTCCTCGACCAGCTCGCCGTCCTCGATCACGCCGCGCCATGCACCGGTCTCGTGCTCGAGCATCTCGATGAACGCCGCAAAGCGGTGCAGATCGGCCCGGGCCGCGCGCTTGACATAACGCGCTCCGCGCGCGTACTTCTCGAGCAGGCCTCCCGGGGCGACGTCGAAGCTGAGCATGACCCGAGTCAGGTTCGGTCCCAGCTCGCGGAACGTCACCACTCCGGTGTGGTTCATCCCCTGGGTGGTCTTCCACTTGATCCGGTCGTCGGGCCGCTGAGTTTCGATCTCGGCGGTGAACTCCTTCGTCTTGCCCCAGATCTTGACCGTGAAGGAGACCTTGCACGGGTCCTCCTGAGACACACGTGTGACCCGATGCATGAACTTCGGCCACTCCTCGACCTGCGTCCACTGGTTGTAGACGGTCTCGACCGGCAGACCGATATCGATCGCCTGTTGGATCGGCATGCGGCGACCCTTGCCAACACCCTCGGTGTCCTGCTTGCCGCTGCCTCCCCCGCCCCCGCCGCCGAACGGCAGTGCACCCTTGACGGTGTCCTTGAGGATTCCCGAAGGGCCTCCGGCGTCCTCGACCTTGTCCTTCAGCTTGCCCTCGACGGTGTCGCCGAGCTTCGACGTCGCCTGTTCTGCCAGCTTCTTCGGTCCGCCGGCAAGTGCGCCTGCTCCGTTTCGCTTGACCAGCTTTCCGATGCCCTTGGCGGCGATCGGTGCCACCGCCGCGGCGCCGGCGCCGGCCGCCAGGCCGCGTACGCCTGAGAGACCGCCACCCGAGCGGGAGCTGTTGCTCTCGCCTCCGTTCGATGACCGATGTCCGCCGAACGCCTTCAGTGCTTCGGTCACTGCGGTTCCAGCCAGCGCGCGTGCGCTGTCGCTGCCGAGAATCTGACCGATTCTGTCCTGGATGTCATTCGCCATCCTGGGACCTCTCTTCCCTTGTTGGCCGGTTTTCGAAGGGCTACCCACCGACTGGGGCGGGAAACGCCAGAGTTCGTTCAGCGGTGTATGTCGGCGCGTGCGTGGGTAGCCCACGGTCAAACCGGCCAACCTAGTGGAGCGGCTGACCGTGGCAATCACCACGAGCAAGCACGACAAACTCGGCTTAAGCCCGGGCCGTGAAGTGTTGAAGCTGACTTCGAGGCTCGTGAGGCGGACACTCGCTGAGCGTCTGCCTGCGCCCACAGAGGCGCTAGCAGCCCTGGCCGAGCACGCTGGAAACGGCGCGCACGATGGCCCTGCCCTGGTCGGGCGGCTGCGCTCTGTCCCGATTCAGCTCTCGATCGACATCGCGGTTCCGCTTGACCTCGCCTACGAGGAATGGATGAAGCTCGAGTTTCTGCCAGAAGGCGCGCACACCGTGCGTGACATTCGTCGCAACGGGGATCGTCTTCGGGGTCGTCTGCCCGGTCGTCGGGAACGCTGGCGCGCTGAGGTCAAGGAAGAGCGGCGTGGCGAGAGCTTTGCCTGGCGTTCGACGGCTGGATCCGACTGTCTCGGTCTCGTGACCTTTCACCGGTTGGCGGAGCGCCTGACGCGCCTGGAAGTGGAGCTGGATGTGATCCCGCAAAGGCCGGCAGAGACGTTCGAGCTGCTGACTCACATCGCGGATCGGCGGGCCGAGACCGATCTCCGGCGGTTCAAGGCCGAGCTGGAGCGAATCAGCCCCGATGACTATCCCTCGCTCGTCGGCTCGGTGGGTGACGAGGAGCAGGGCCACCACGACGAGGAGGAGTAATGGCAATTGCCCCAGTACAGCCCCAATCGATGAGTCAGCTGCAGCGACACCCGGGCCCGAGCGGCCTGGCCGAAGTGCTCGATGTCATCCTCGACAAGGGCATCGTCATCGACGTCTACCTGCGCGTCGCGCTGGTGGGCATCGAGCTGTTGACGGTCGATGCGCGCATCGTCATCGCCAGCGTCGACACCTATCTGCGGTTCGCCGAGGCTGTCAACCGCCTCGACCTCACCCAGGTCGGCAAGCAGGAGACGCTGCCCGAGATGGTGAGCGACATGTCGCAGAGCGGCGCCGGCGGCAAGACCAAGGGCATGCTCGAGGGCGCCAAAGAGGCGCTGTTCGGCGGTGGCGAGGATGACGAGGATGACGAGGGTGACGAGGAATCCTCGGGTGGCTCGCGCAGGCGGAGCTCGAGCGGATCCTCGGGTAGCTCGGGATCCTCGGGTAGCTCGCGCAGCTCCGGCAGCTCGCGCAGCAGCGGCTCGAGCTCTCGCTCGCGCAGCGGGTCGAGAAGCCGTTAGGAACGTCCCGCATGCCGCTGTACGTATACGGGATCATGCGCGCGCCCGATGCCGAGCGGGCGGTTGCCGCCGTCAATCGGGACCACGCGCCGTCGGTCGAGGCGATCAAGCACGGCGGCGTCAGCGCGCTCGTCACCCCGACGCCCGAGGGTGAGCTCAGGTTACGTCGAGACACGATCCTGGCGCATTCGGACGTGCTCCAGACGGCGTTCGAGCACGGGCCGGTGATGCCCTTTCGCTTCGGCACCGTGGTTGCCGACGCCGACTCGGTGGTGCGAGATCTCCTCGCACCGTCGGTGCAGCGCATCGCTGCGCGCCTGGCGGCGCTCGACGGGAAGGCGGAGATGCAGATCAAGGCGACCTACGCCGAGGAGCCGCTGCTGCGTTCGGTGCTCGCACAGGATGCAGCGCTGACGCGCGATGTGCAGCGGACCCAGCGCCTGCCCGCGGCCGCGACGCACTTCGAGCGGATCCGGATCGGTGAAGCGATCGCCGCCGCAGTTCAGGCGCGGCAAGCCGCCGACCAAGCGGCCTTGCTACGAGCGCTCGGCCCGTGGGTGGTGGCCCAGTCGGTGTCTCAGCCCCACCATGAGCGTGCGGTGCTCAATGCGGGGTTCCTGGTCGAGCGCGACGATTTGGACCGGTTCGATCAGGCGGTCGAATCGCTGAGCGAACAGCGCGGCGGCGCGATCGAGTTCACGCTCATCGGACCGCTGCCGGCGTACTCGTTCGCTGACGGTGACTGGGACGCCAGCCATGCCACGGAGGTGGGGGCGGCATGGGGTTGATCACCGGGTTGCTGACATTGCCGCTGGCGCCCGTTCGCGGCGTCGCGTGGGTGGCCGAGAAGGTGGCCGAACAGGCGGAGCTCGAGCTTTATGACGAAACTCGGATCATGCGAGAGCTCAGCGAGCTCGAGGCGGCGCACGATCGCGGCGAGATCAGCGACGAACGTTTTGAGGCCGGCGTCGACCAGCTACTGGAACGACTTCAGGCCGGCCGCCAGCTACTCACTGGGAGGTATGCCTGATGGCTCAGGGACGCCGCAGTGGAGGTCGTGGAGGCGACCGTAACGGAAAGGCGAGCCCCGCCGAGCTGGCTCGCGCGGCCCGCGCACAGCTGGGCGAGCTGACCGGTCGCCCTGCCGAAAGCGTCCTGGGGCTGCGCAAGGACGACGACGGCTGGAAGATCACCGTCGAGGTCGTCGAGCTCAGCCGGGTGCCCACCTCGACCGATCTGCTCGGGTGCTATGTGGTCACGCTTGATGAAGATGGTCAGCTGACCGGCTATGAGCGGGTCCGTCGTTACCAGCGGGGCCAGGCGGGGGGTGGTGAGCAGTGAGCAGCAACGAGCTGATGTTCTCTCGCGCGCCGCTGCCGGCGTCTCCGCCGCGGACAGGCGACGCCTCGAGCCTCGCCGACATCCTCGAGCGCGTCCTCGACAAGGGGATCGTGATCGCCGGTGACATCCAGATCAACCTGCTGGACATCGAGCTGCTGACGATCAAGCTGCGACTGCTCGTGGCCTCGGTCGATCGGGCCCGCGAGATGGGGATCAACTGGTGGGAAACCGACTCGTCGCTCAGCTCTGACGCCCGAGCCCTGGAACAGGAGAACAAGTCTCTGCGTGAACGGCTCGAGCGCCTCGAGCGAGCGGCGGGGCTGCCGTCACCCGAGGCCGAGGAGTCCCGCTCGGGCGGCGCGAAGAAGCACGGGGGATAGAAGGCGCCGATGTCCGACGCGAACTTCGCGGACGAGGGGCTGCGCGAAGCGATGCGGAAGCTCGCCGCTGGGGAAGCCGCCGGGCTCCTCGAGCAGGCGCGCAGCCGTGCGCTCGCCAGAGCCGAGCGGGTGATCGAGGATCTTCTCGTGCAGGAGCTGCTGGCCGCGGCGCGGGCGCTGGGTCAGGCGGCCCCGCAGGCCGCAGCGCGGGATCCGGCCAGCCGGTCCGCGTCCCGGCCCCCGGCGTCGCGCCCCCCGGCGTCCCGGCCCCCGGCGTCACGGTCCCCCGGCGAGCAGTTGTGGTGGGCCTATTGCATCCTGCGCGAGGGCGACACCGTGAACGTGCCCGCCGGTCTCGCCGGGCTTGAGTCGGGGACGCACGTTGAGGCGATCTGCGAGGGCGAGCTCGCGGCGCTGGTCAGTCCGGTGCCGATCGCCGAGTACGGCGACCAGCGCCTCCGCGAACACCTCGAGGATCTGGCCTGGGTCGAGCGCACGGCGCGCCGACACGAGGATGTGCTGGATGCGGCGCTCGGCCAGGTGACGATCGTGCCTCTGCGCCTCTGCACCCTCTACCGCGACCGTGAGGGTGTGCAGCGTCTGCTCCGCGAGTACCGCAGCGCGCTCGCCGAGGGGCTCGAGCGCGTCGACGGCTGCGTGGAGTGGGGGGTGAAGGTTTTCGCGGGCCCGCAGGCCAGCCAGCAGCCGCCGGCGCCAGAGCCGCGGGACGCAGACGGCCGGGGGACGACGTATCTGCTCCGCCGCCAGCACGAGCGAGCAGTCGCCGAGAAGGCGAGCGAGCTTCGCGTCCGGTGCGTCGAGCTTGTCCATCAGCGGATCTCCTCGCTGGCCCGGATGTCGAGGAGCAACCCGCCCCAGCGCCCCGAGGTTCACGGGCGCGAGGCCTCGATGTTGCTCAACGGCGCCTACCTGATCGAGCGGCGTCGGACGGCGGAGCTCGAGTCCGCCGTCCAGGCGCTCAGGGAGGAGTGGGGAGCGCTTGGCTACGCGGTCGAGCTGACGGGTCCGTGGCCCCCCTACAACTTCGTTTCCGGCGCTGCCGGGGTGATGTCGTGAGCGACTCCGCGGCGCTCGGTTTGCCCGGTGGGGTTCACTCGCCGCTGTCACCCGGCGCTCCGCCGATTCACCCCGGGGAGGACGTGGCGCTGATCGACCTGCTCGATCGGCTGCTTGCGGGAGGCGTGGTCCTCGCCGGGGACGTCACGCTCGCGGTGGCAGACATCGACCTGGTGTATGTCGGCCTGCGGGCGCTCGTCTCATCGGTTTCCACCGCTGAGCACGCGGGGGTGAAGCTGCCTTGATCTACGTCTATGGGATCACGGAGGTGCAGGCCGCTGCGCCGGATTGCACCGGGCTGGACGACCAGCCGCTGAGGGTGATGCGACTCGCACGCGTCGCCGCCATCATCTCCTACCACGAGCTGGGACACCTTCCAGCTGAGCCGCAGACGCTGTGGCGCCACGACCGGGTGGTCGAGGCCGCCATGAGTCTCGCGCCCGTCCTTCCCGCGCGCTTCGGGACCACGTTCGCCGACTGCGATGCGCTGGCCGCGGCGCTCGCACCGATTCAGGAGCGGCTGGCGCTCCAGCTCGATCGGGTGCGCGGATGCGTGGAGCTCGCGGTGCGCGTGTCTCTGCCCACACCCCCGGCCGCCACGCCCCAAACCGGCTCTGACTACCTACAGGCAAAGCTGGCTCTTGCACGCGAGCGCGCGGCGGCCGCCGAGCGGACGCTCAGGCCGCTCGAACAGCATGCCGTGCGTGCGCACAGCGGCGCCTCCTCGACCGACACCGCGACCCTGACCGCCAGCTACCTGGTGGCGGCCGGTGACGTCGAGCGCTTCGCCGATCAGGTGAGGCGCCTCGCCTCTCGCCACTCCGACCTTTCCCTCAGCTGCACCGGACCGTGGCCGCCCTACTCGTTCGTCGAGGACGGCGAGACGTGGGCGGGCACGCTGGCGCCTGGAGAGCGTCCGCTGGCGGGATCGGAGGCGTCGTGAGCGACAAGACGCTGGTCGCGCCCTCGGGTGATCCGAAGCCGGGGCGGGAACTCGGGGACGTGCTATCGCGGCGGATAAACGCGGATCCGGAGGGGGTCGAGCGGGGTCTCGCCCAGCTCGTGCTCACGATCGTCGAGCTGCTCAGACAGCTGATGGAGCGTCAGGCGCTGCGGCGAGTCGATGCCGGCGGGCTCAGCGAGGAGCAGATCGAGCGGCTGGGCGAGACGTTGATGCTGCTGGCCGAGCGGATGGATGAGCTCAAGCAGGACTTCGGGCTCGAGGACCGCGACCTGAACCTTGACCTTGGACCGTTGGGACGACTGCTGTAAAGGAGCAAAGAGATGCCGATCACCCAAGCCCACGACCGCTACATGCGGGTTCTCCTCGACCGTATCCAGGAGTCGCGGTACCCGAGCGGGGAGCTGATGGATCGAGTGGAGATCCTGCTTGATCGGGACCACGTCGATCAGTACCTCGAGATCCTGTTCGAGAAGGTCGAAGAGGACCGCTACCCGAGCAAGCAGCTGCTCGACCGGATCGCCAGGTGGACGCTTAGCGCGTCGTAGGCCGCGCTCAGGCGGCCAGCAGCTCGCCCAGCCGACCCTCGCGGTCGGCCGCGAGCAGCTCTGAGAATCCCCCGATCGGCTGGCCCTCGATCAGGATCTGGGGGAAGGTGAACATTCCGGTGATGCTCGACAGCTGCTCCCGGCTGTCCGCGTCGCGTGCCAGATTGATCTCTTCATAGGCGATTTTGCGGCGGTCGAGCAGCGCCTTGGCGCTGACGCACAGCGAGCAGTGGTCGGTGGTGTAGATGGTTACCGGTTTCAGCACTTCGATAACGATAGCGTCGGTCTCGGGACTTACCCGCCCCACCTGTGAGGCAGTGTGCCCGGCTCGCTGAAAACTGAGGCAATCGTGCTGCGCTCGATCCGATACGGCGAGGCCGACCGGATCCTGCATCTGTATACCCCGCACCACGGTCGGATCGGCGCGATCGCCAAGGGCGTCCGCCGAGCGCGGAGCCGGTTCGGAGCCCGGCTCGAGCCGTTCTTTCACGTGCGGCTGGTGCTGCACGAGGGACGGGGCGAGCTGCATACGGTCACCGGCGCCGACACCGTGGCCACCCACGGCCCGCTGCGTGAGCGGGCGATGACGCTCGACGCCGCGGCGCGCGCCTGCGACGCCTTGGCGCGCCTGTTTGAGACCGCGGAGCCGCACCCCGAGGTTTTCCGGCTGCTCGGCAACCAGCTCGCGCTGCTGAGCTCAGACGCTGCCCAGGCACGGCCCGCCAACGGCCTGGCGTTCCGCCTCAAGCTGCTGCTGGCGGCGGGCATCCTGCCCCAGCTGGCGAGCTGCGCCGGATGCGGCGAGACGCGGGACCTGAACGGCTTCTCGGCCGCCGCCGGCGGTGTCGTGTGTGGTTCGTGTGAGGCCGCGGCGTTTCCGCTGGGCGAGGAGGCCTACGGGTTTCTGGTGGGAGCGGTCGGGAGGCCTCTGGCCGAGGCTCCGGAGGCCTCGCTGCTCGCGCTCCGCCAGGCCGAACGCGCGATCACGGAGACCGCCGAGCACCACGCGCACGTGCGCCTGCGCCCGGTGCTTGCGTAACAAGGCAGTCGCAAACGCGCGCCCTGTCACGCCCCGCTGTCAGAATCGATCGGGTGAGCGATCAGCTCCTGACCACTAGCCACGAGCATCCGCACGGCGCCGTCGCCGAGCGCTTCGCGCAGCGGATCCAGGCTCGCGAGGAGCGCGAGCTCTCACCGCTGGCCACCCGCTCCTATCCCGCGCTGCGCGAGCGCCAGGAGCCGGACTGCGGTCTGCGGACGCCCTTCCAGCGAGACCGCGACCGGATCGTCCACAGCAAGGCGTTCCGCCGGCTCAAGCACAAGACGCAGGTGTTCGTGGCGCCCGCCGGCGATCACTACCGCACCCGGCTGACCCACACGCTCGAGGTCGCACAGATCTCGCGGACTGTCGCGCGCGCGCTTCGGCTCAACGAGGACCTCGTGGAGGCGATCGGCCTCGGACACGACCTCGGCCACCCACCGTTCGGCCACATCGGCGAGGCGGCGCTTGATGCCTGCCTCGCCGAGCGCTTTGGATCGTCGTTCAAGCACCACGAGCAATCGGTCCGGGTGGTGGAGCTGCTCGAGCGCGACGGACAGGGACTCAACCTCACCCTGCCGGTCCGCGACGGGATCGCCACGCACTCCGGCCGCGCCCCGGAGCCGGCGACGCTCGAGGGCAAGATCGTCCGTGTGATGGATCGGGTGGCCTACATCAACCACGACATCGACGATGCGGTTCGCGCCGGCGTGATCTCGCTGCGCGACCTGCCGCCAGACCCGCTGGCGATTCTCGGCGACAGCGGCCCGCAAAGGATCGACACGCTGGTGCATGACCTGGTCGAGCATTCGGAGATCGCAGGCGAGATCGTGCAGGGGGAGGTCGTGGGGGCGGCGATGACCGAGCTTCGGGAGTTCATGTTCGACCGGGTGTACCTGGGGCCCGAGGCGACGCGCGAGCACGCCAAGATCCACCTGGTGGTGCGATCGCTGTTCGATCACTACTGCCAGCAGGCGGAGGAGATCCCTGACTCGATCCCGGCGGGTCCGCTGGAGCGCCGGGTGACCGATTACATCGCCGGGATGACCGACCGCTTCTGCCTCCGGGTGTTCGAGTCGCTGAGCGTCCCGGTGGCGTTCGCACAGTGAGGGCGGGTCGTTGAGCCGGTACACCTCGGACTCGCGCGACCGGGTCCGCGACGCGGTCGACATGGTGGCCCTGGTCTCCGGGCGGACCGAGCTGCGGCGGGCAGGCGTGAACAGCTACTTCGGCCTCTGCCCGTTTCACGACGAGCGGACGGCGTCGTTTCACGTCCGGCCCGATGAGAAGCACTATCACTGCTTCGGCTGCCAGGCCTCCGGCGATCCATTCACGTTTGTCATGGAGACCGAGGGGTTGGACTTCAAGGGCGCGCTGGAGTCGCTGGCCAACCGGTTCGGGGTCCAGCTCCAGACCGAGAAGGAGGACCCCGAGGCGGCGTCGCGCCGGGAGCGACGAGATCGCCTGCATTCACTGCTCGATCGCGCCGCGAGCTATTACGCGCGCTACCTCGAGCAAGCCGCCGAGGCGGCTCCCGCGCGTGAGTACCTTCGGGCGCGGGGCTTTGCCGAGGAGACGCTGAAGGCGTTTCGGGTGGGCTACGCGCCGAGCGCGTGGGACCGGATCCTCCTGGGCTCACGCAGGGCCGGGTTCACCGAGGAGGAGCTCCTGGCGGTGGGGCTGGTGCAGCGCTCCCGAACCAACCCAGGCCGGGTCTACGACCGCTTTCGGGAGCGGATCATGTTCCCGGCCACCGATGAGCGCGGCCGTGTGCTGGGCTTCGGCGCACGCGCGATGCGCGACAACCAGCCGCCGAAGTACCTCAACACCTCGGACGGCGAGCTGTACCACAAGCGTTCCGTGCTGTTCGGGATCGACCTGGCGCGGCCGGCCGCGGCCAAGGCGGCACGGATCATCCTCGTCGAGGGATATACCGACGTGCTCGCGCTGCACCAGGCCGGGCTGACCAACGTCGTCGCGATCATGGGCACCTCGCTCACCGAGGAGCAGGTCTCACACCTCGAGCGGGTGGTGGGAACGGACGGCGCGCTCGAGCTGTGCCTCGACGCCGACCGTGCCGGTCAGCAGGCGATGCTGCGCGCCGCCCAGCTGGCCGAGGGCCGGCGGCTGCGCCTGCGCGTGGTCCCGCTCTCCGACGGCATGGACCCCGGAGAGGTGATCCAGCGCGAGGGAGCCGAGCGGCTGCGTGAGCGGGTGTCCGCATCGGTCCCGTTCGTGGTCTTCCACGTCGAGCGGATCCTCGACCGAGCGGACGCCGGCAGCGCCGAGGGGCGCGACCGGGCGGTCGCCGAGCTGGCGCCGGCGCTCAAGCTCGACGCCTATGCCGGCGCCCTGCGGGAGGAGCTGCCGCGGAAGATCTCCAACCGGCTGGGGCTGTCCGAGGCGCGGCTGGCCGGCGAGGTGGTGCGCACCGCCACGCAGCTGCGCTTCTTCGCCGACGTCATAGAGGAGGGCTCGTATCTCGAGGCCAC
>DAIQND010000020.1:16668-21108 GCA_036788555.1 Solirubrobacteraceae bacterium
ACCCCCCAGCCGGTGCCGTACCCCCAGTGCATGACGTTGGTCAGCAGCGGGATCACCGTTCCGGCGCGGCTGGCCGCCCTGCTTGACGCGGCCGCCGCGGGCCGTCGGTCCCCGGCTACAGCCGGGGCCGCGCCACCGGACCTGAGCGACCCCGCGGTACGCAGCGAGCGCGCGTTCCTCGTGCTGTGCATCGCGCTTCCGGAGGCCGGACGCCGGGCGCTGGCCGCGATCGACCCCGATCAGCACATCACCAGCGAGCGGCTGCGGCGGGCCGCGCGGCACCTGGCCGGGCAGACGGAGATGCCGCTCACCGGCCTGGCGCCTGAGGACGACGAACTGGCCGGCGTGATGGCCGATCTCGTCGCCCGGGCCGGCCGCGCCGGCAGCGTCTCGACCGAGCAGCTCGAACAGCAGCGGCTGCTCCTGGAACGCGCCCGTCTCGAGCGCGCCATCCGCCGCGCCCGCGAGGAGGGAGGCTTGAAGATCGGCGAGCTCGCCCGCGAGCGCGAGCAGGTGCTGGGCGAGATCCGCGCGATCGACGCGCGAATGGAGAGGGCGGTGTAGGGGCGGGGGCCGCCCCGGGGCAAGCAAAGGTCTGGATTCGAAGGTAGTGCGATTGCTATGCTCGCGCTCGCGGTCCCCGGTGATGTAACGGCAACATGCTTGACTGTTAATCAAGTCTTGGTGGTTCGAATCCACCCCGGGGAGTCACCTCAGAGGTTGAACTGTCATCGATCTCGCGGTAGCCCGCCTCCACCTCGGCATGACAGTTCGCGCAGAGCACTAAGCACTTTGCGGCGTCGCTTCGAGCCAGCGCCAGGTTTTCCTGGCCACACCGTCGTCTGACAAGGCGAACAGCTTCTCTTTGGGATCGAGGTGATGGAACTGCAGCGCAGCGGCGCATCTGTCATACCCGCACAGCTGACACGCTCCTCCAGCTTCACTTATCAGCGTTCGCTTCACACGTCGTCGCCATTCACTGACACGCTCCCGTCGACACGGCAAGCACCGGCAGTACCCGCGAGCCTCCAACCCGAGCGGGGCACGGCCGTGGCACCAGCAGACGCGCTCCACCAACGTGCTCGCGTGCAGTCCCGTCTCCCGAGCGATCTGCTCTCAAGTGACTTGGCTGCTGCGAGGCGCGTCTCGAGGAACTCGCGGTTCACGAGATTTAGTCTGGCCACAGCATCGGACGGAACGTATGTTCGTAGCCTCGCGTGATGTGGATTCCGGTACCGTGTGAAGACGATGAAGCTCTACGTCTGCTACGGCACCTGGAAGCCGGCGCCGAGGCCCGGCGGGCATCCGTGCGGGACCGCCTACCACGCGCTCAAGGACGCCGGGTACGACCCGGAGGTCAAGCTCACGTACGGCCTGGGCGCGCTCCCGGACTTTGTGAACGAGATGAGCCCGGGACGGCGGGAGGTCAAGCGGCTGACCGGGAACTATTGGGTGCCCGCGCTGGTCACCGACGAGGGTGAGATCGTCCAGGGATCGGGGGAGATCGCCGACTGGGCGCGCAGCCACCCCGCATCGGCGGCCTCGCGGACGGCGCCACCGGCCTGAGATGCCCCGCGCGGCGACAATCGCCGAGCTGGAGGACTGGGAGCGAAACGGCGCGGTGTGGCGGCCGGTCGAGATCCAGGGCGGCCGTGCCGTCGTCGACCTCTGCAGTTGCACGGGCGAGCTGATGGAGCGCGTCGAGGGTGCGGAGCCGGAGTTCGTAGCGTTCGTCCGCGCCCGCCGGGACGAATAGAGTCGCGGCGGGAGGCGGACCCGGCTCACCCGGCGACGCGTCTGAGCGCCAGCTGCTCTACCAGCTCGGCGGCCGCCGCCGCGCCATCGTGCCCGGACGCCCACGCCGCCAGCTCCCGCGCGCGCGCCGCCAGCCCTGGGTCCGACAGCGCATACCGAACCACCAGCCGCAGCGTCGTCGGGCTGAGCAGCCGCCAGGGCAGCCGCACGCCAACCCCGGCCCAGTCGGCTCGGGCGGCATTCTCGGCCATGTCTCCGGCGTGCGGCACCGCCACCACGGGGACCCCGGAGGCCAGCGCTCGCACCAGCGTCCCGTGGCCGGCGTGGCAGATCACGAGCGCGCAGCGGGGCATCGTCCGCGAGTAGGAGATCCATTCGACCAGCCGCGTGTTGGCCGCCACCCCTAGCGGGCCGGGGGGCGGTCGCCGGTCCCACGGCGCCAGCAGCCGCTCCGGCTCGCGCCCGAGGCCGGTGACCGCGGCGCGCAGCAGCAACTGCTCGGGATCCTGCGCCGTCGAGGGCGCCACCAGCACCAGCGGCCCGTCTCCCGGCGGCGGTTCGACGTCGTGGTAGGGGGGCTCCCACATCAGCGGCCCGACGACGTGCGCGTGCGGCGGCCAGGACCGCGGATACTCGAGCTGCGGGAAGGTCGCGACGATGCACAGCTGCTCGCTCAGGCCACCGTGGAATCGGTTCACCGGCGGCAGGCCGACCTTCGCCCGCGTCGCGTTCAGCTCGGTCTGGCCGCGCCGCAGCCCGCTCGCGACGGCCGGGTCCAGCAGCCTCCAGAGGTGACTCCCGAGGCGGGTGCGGGGCGGCCGCGCGCCGGAGGCGTACGGCGCGAGGCCCGGCGCGCTGACCGGATAGACGTGGGGGATGAGGGTCGCCGCCGGGATGCCCTCGAGCTCAGCGGCGAGACTCGGCGCCAGCGTCAGGATGTCGTGGACGACGACGTCGGGCCGCAGCTCAGCGAGCGTCTCGCGGGTGTGAAGGGCGGCGCGCACCACCGCTTCGTAGGCGTGCAACGGTCGCCCCTCGGGAGGGAACACGGGGTACTCGGGAGCGGCCACGAACTGCATCCCGCCCGCCTCGACGTGCTCGCGCCAGCGCTTCCACGTCTCGAGCGCCACCTTGTGGCCGCGGGCCACCAGCCGGGAGCCGAGCGCAAGCATCGGGAACGCATGGCCGGGGTCGCCGAACGCGCCGAGAAAGACGCGCAGGGACGCGGTCACGCCGCAGCCAGCCCGGCGATCTGCCGCAGCTGATCCAGCCGCTCCTCGGCGCTGAACACCATCGGCGCGACGAGCAGGCTGCCCACGCCGGCCTCGCGGTAGGCCGCCAGTCGCTCGCGCACGACCGCCGGCGGCCCGCACAGCGAGACGCGGTCGATCAGGGCTGCGGGAACCGCAGCGGCCGCCTCCTGCTTCTTTCCCGCCAGGTACAGGTCCTGGACCTCCGCCGCCTCGCGCTCGAACCCGTACCGCTGGACGAGGCGGTTGTAGAAGTTCTGCCGGCGCGAGCCCATCCCGCCGACGTACAGCGCCAGAAACGGCCGCATCGCGTCCCGAGCCCGTTCCTGGTCCTCGGAGACGAAGGCGTTGACGACCGGCGCGATGTCGAACGCGTCGAGTGACCGCCCCGCCCGCTCGGCGCCTTCGGCGAGCAGCGCCCGGACGTCGGCGACATGCTCGGGCGAGAAGAAGGTGGGGATCCAGCCGTCGGCGATCTCGCCGGCCAGCGCGGTGTTCTTTGGGCCGATCGCCGCCAGGTAGATCGCAATCCGCGGCTGCGCCGGCTCGATCATCAGCTTCAGCGGCTTGCCGGGGCCGCCCGGCAACGGCAGCTCGAGTGTTTCGCCGTGGTACTCGACTCGATCACGCCCCAGCGCCATCCGGACCACCGCCACGTACTCACGGGTGCGCTGGAGCTGACTCGCGAACCGCTGCCCGTGCCACCCCTCGGCGACCTGCGGCCCCGAGGAGCCGAGCCCCAAAAGCATCCGCCCCTCCGACAGCCGATCGATCGTGGCCGCGGTCATCGCGGTCATCGCCGGCGTACGGCCTGAACCGTGGCCAGGAGCGACTCGGAGCCCTCTGCCACCGTCCAGTAGCCGAGATAGAAGCCGAGTTTCATGGGCCGGGACCCTACTGCGAGACTTGCTCGCGTTCACCAGCCTGCTGACGCTCCCCTGCGCGCTCGAGACACTTCACATTAGGATCCACCAGATGGCGACGCGTGCGCGGGTGGAACTGAAGGGAGCGATCGAGCGGGCGTTCGAGGAGGTCCTGACTCCGGAGGCGCTGGAGTTCCTGGCTGAGCTCGAGTGTGAGTTCGGGCCTCGTCGCCGCGAGCTCTTGGAAGCCCGGGTCCAGCGCCGCCGGCGGCTGCGGAACGGAGAGATGCTCGACTTCCTGCCGGAGACGCGAGAGATCCGGGAGGGCGAGTGGCAGGTGGCGCCCGTTCCGGCCGACATGCAGCAGCGGTGGGTTGAGATCACCGGGCCGACCGACCGCAAGATGATGATCAATGCCCTGAACTCAGGGGCGGACGGGTTCATGGCTGATTTGGAGGACGCCAACGCGCCCACCTGGAGAAACATGGTGACGGGCCAGCTGAACCTGCGCGACGCGGTCGAGCGGACGATCGCTTATGACGGCTCGGACGGGCGGCATTACGAGCTCGGGC
>DAIQND010000021.1:0-7412 GCA_036788555.1 Solirubrobacteraceae bacterium
GGCGCAGGGCGCGTGGAGCGAGCTCGTCCTGGTGGTGGGAGCCGCCGCCGCGTTGCTCAGCGCCCGAAACGCGCGTGACCCCCAGCTGATGCGCACGATCGCCGCGGCGGCCGGCGCCGGGCTGGTGCTCATCTTCACGGTGTTCAAGCGTGGCTCCTACGTGAACGTGCTCCAGGTGGCCGATCCTCCACACCTCGTTCTGGCGGCCTGCGGGCTGAGCTGGTCCTGGCCCCGGTGGGGGCGCGCGCGCCCGATCTTGGCCGCCCTGTGCCTGCTGCTGGCGCTCCAGTCGATCTCGATCCTGGTTAGCCCGGCCAACCCATGGGCGGCCAGGCGGCCGGGCGCGAGGTCGGGGCTCGCGTGGAGCGCCGGTCCGGCGGCCGTCGATGCCGAGGTCGCGGCCCTCCGCCGGTGTCCGGCCACTGCCGCCGTCTCGGCCGATCCCTACTACGCGTTCCTGGCCGGCCGGCGGATGCCGGGCAGCCAGCCGGATCTGTTCATGCTCGAGAACGCGCGGATCGACGCCGGGTTCGCCGCGCGGGCGGCACGCGATCGGCCTCGATGCGCGGGCGGGTGAGGCGCTCATCCACCGACCTGGACGGAGTTGTTGCACCCTACGCGGGCCCAACTTCGTCCGCGTCAGGTCTGGTGGCGTCTCCGCGCCCGAAATCGGACGCGGTGAGATCCGCGATGTCCTGGAGGTCAAGCGGCCGTCCGGCCGCGCGCTTCATCGCGATCAGGTCATCGATACCGCTGATCCGCACTTCGTTGTCGCCGATCCGCATGACCACGGCACGCGCCGCCAGATCGGGGTATGCGGCGGCTCCGGCTGGTGCGCCGACGATGTCCAGCCGGCCCGCGGGGGAACGGGTATGCAGTGTCGCCCCGAGCGCGATCATCGCCACGTCGGCCGGTGCGATCGGTCTTTCGCCGGCCTGCGGAAGCAGCTGCACCGCCTCCAGCTCAGCGAGCGTCGCCTCGACGCGCGTGAGGTTCTCGTCGTCGGGTCGCACGACGATGTCGATGTCGCGAGTCATGCGCCGCGATCCGTGGGCGACCGCCGCCAAGCCGCCGATGACCACGAAATCGACACCGTGGCTGAGCAAAGCCGCGAGGATCGCGGCGGGATCGGCGGCACCGGTGGGAGAGCTCACCGGATCAGAGGCCAAGGCGCATCCACGCCAGCGCCTCTTGGACCCGCTCGGACGGCTGCTGCTCTTGCGCGGCCGCGAACGCGAGCGGGTCGTGCTGGGCGTCGCTGCTCAGCGGGCGCGAGTCGAGCACGAGCTCCTCGCCCATCACGAGCAACAGCCGCCTCAGCATCTCGACGGTCGGCTGCGCCCGGCCACGTTCGATCGCCGAGACCCATGCCTGGGTGGTACCGGCGCGTAACGCAAGCGACCGTTGCGAGATCCGGTGCCTCCGCCGGGTTTCGCGGACCAGTTCCGCGGCCCTCATGACACAGGATAGGATATCACAAGCGATTCACCTCATCGGCATTCGGCGCGAGAGCCGGGTGGTGTCCCATGATACTGTTCATGTTCATGAAGACGCGCATGAAGATCTCGAAGGGCGGCCAGATCTCGATCCCTGCCCCTATCCGCCATCGGTGGGGCACATCGACGGTGACGCTCGAGGACCGCGGCGATCGGATCGTCCTGGAGCCGACAGCGGACGATCCGATCATGGCGGCGGAAGCGGCGCTGGCGCGGGAGTTCGGCGGGCTCGACCTTCGCGAACTGAGGCACGCGGCGCGGGAGGATGAACGGCAGGCTGAGGCGCGGAGAGACCGCTGACCCTCCTGGATGCGTACGCGCTGATCGCATTCCTGGTCGGCGGGCCCGCGGCGAGACACGTCAGATCCATCCTGCGGGAAGGCGGTGCGGCCGTGACGACCGCCAACCTGATCGAGGTCCTTGACGTGTCTGAGCGCGTGCGCGCAGTCCCGATCGCCCGCACCATGGCGGCGCTTGAACCGCTCTTCGATAGCACCTTGACAGTGCGCCGGCTCGACCTCTCAGGCGCGCGACGCGCGGCAGAGATCCGCGCGCGCCACTACCACCGCGCTACACGGCCGATTTCGCTCGCCGACTGTGTCCTGCTGGCCGCGGCCGGGTCCGGCGACGTAATCGCGACTGCGGATCCGGACGTTCTGGCGGTTGCGGGGTACGAGAAGATCGACGCCCTGGAGCTGCCCGCGCAGGGCTGATCGCGAGCGCGCGGAGAGATCGGCCCGGCCGCCGCTCGCTACCTCGCAAGACTCCCCCAGCCGGCTCCCGGCGCTCGCTACGATCTTTGCTGCAAATGAGCGCCAATCAAGCAGCATCTGTCGCTCTACCGGGGCCGGCGGTGAAGAGCGATCCCACGCTCGCCATCCTGGTAGTCGACGACGAGTCCGATCTTCGGGAGATGCTGACCCGCTCGTTTTCCCGTGAAGGGCATCGGGTGACTGCGGTCGCCGACGGTCACTCGGCGATCGACCGCGCCAGCACCGAGCATTTCGACATCGTCCTGCTCGACGTCGCGCTCGGCGCCGGCCCCGACGGCTATGAGGTGTGCCGCACGCTGCGCTCGCGGCGCAACGTCGTCCCCATCATCATGCTGACCGCGCTTGACTCCGAGGCCGACGCGGTGCTCGGCCTGGAGGCCGGCGCCGACGACTACGTGACCAAGCCGTTCGGGCTGGCCGAGCTGCGCAGCCGGATCCGCGCCGTGCTCAGGCGCACCGGGACCCGGGCCCGCGGCGATGAGACGCTCATGGTCGGACCGATCGCGCTCGATCGCGCGCAGCGGGAGGTGACGATCGACGGTAAGCCGGTGAAGCTGACCTTCTCGGAGTTCGAATTGCTCGACGCGCTGATGAGCGACCCCGGCCGGCTGCTCAACCGCCAGGAGCTCCTGAGGGCGATCTGGGGCGACAGCGCCTACCGTGACCCCCGGGCGATCGACGTCCACATCCGGCACCTGCGGGAGAAACTCGAGCCCGAGCCGGACAAGCCCCGCCACATCCTGACCGTGCGTGGAGCGGGCTACCGGCTGCGGGGGGAGTAGCCGCGGGTGCCGAGCGGGGCGGCCAGACCGCTGACGGCACGCGCGCGACCGCGGCTGAGCGCGCTCGGGCTCCGCGGCCAGATCGCAGGCGCGATCCTGGCCACCGCGGTGGGTGCGCTGGCGGTGGCCGCGGTGGTCCTGCTGGGGCCGCTCGAGCACTCGCTGCGCCACGCCGAGCTCAACACGCTCGAGCAGCAGATCCAGAGCGTGCCCGCCAGCATCTACAAACAGGATCCGAGCCTGGCCCATCTCTACAGCCTGGCCACCAAGCAATACACCGGCACGAGCGCCGCCAAGACCTACGCCACGCTGTTCCGGGCTGAGGACAAGCTCGCCAGTCGCCTTCAGGCGTCCGAGGTGGCGCTGCTCGGCTACGCCTATCCGCCTCGCTATCGCCCGCAGTGGGTGGTCACCTGGCCGGCCGACAAGGACCTGATCAGCGGCGACCGCGCCGACGACGCGGCCAAGGCGCTTCGCACGCACGCGCGGGTGTACAGCCTCGGCTCGATCAGCGACGCCGAGTTCGCCCGGGCCGCGCTCCCGTTCACGACCTGGTCACGGGATATCGGGACTCAGCACTGGGTCCTGATCGTGCGCAAGTCGCTGGTGGAAGTGAACTCGGGAGTGGCCGCGGTCCGCACCGCCTTCCTGTACGCCGCGCTGTCCGCGGTCGGGCTGACGCTCCTGCTCGGGATCCCGCTATCGGGGCGGCTCGTCCGCCGCCTGCGCCGCCTGCGCGAGGCGGCGGGGCGGATCCCGCACGAGGGCCCCTCGGTCAGGGTCCCGGTCGATCGGGCCCGCGACGAGGTGGGCGACCTGGCGCGGACGTTTGCGCTGATGCAGGAGCAGCTCGTCCAGCAGGAGGAGGCGCGGCGGGCATTCGTGGCCACCGCGTCGCACGAGCTGCGCACCCCGCTGGCCTCGCTCGACGGGATGCTCGAGCTGCTCGACGAGGACCTCCAGAGCGGCAGCCCGGACCTCCTCGACGCCCAGCAGCTGCTCGAGCGCGCCCGGGCTCAGTCCAAGCGGCTCGGGCGGCTGGCGGCCGACCTGCTCGACCTGAGCCGGATCGACGCCCAGGTCGAGCTTCGCTCCGAGCCCGTGGAGCTCGGCGAGCTGAGCCGAGCGGTACTGGCCGAGTTCGATCTCGGCACGAGCGAACGGCGGATCACCACCTCGCTGGAGGACGATGTGGGACCGGTGTGGGCGCTCGGCGATCCGGGCAGCGTGGCGAGGATCGTGCGGATCCTGGTCGAGAACGCGATGCGGATCAGCCCCGAGGGAAGCGAGATCCAGATCGCGCTGCGAAACGGCCAGGCGGCCTCGCTCACCGTCTGCGACCACGGCCCGGGTGTCCCTTCAGATGAGCGCGAGCTGATCTTCGAGCGCTTCAAGCGCGGGCGCGAGACCGCCGGCCAGGCGGGGTTCGGGCTGGGGCTGGCGATCGGCCGCGAGCTGGCCGAGCGGATGGGCGGCGAGCTCGTGCTGGAGGACTCCGACGGTTCCGGCGCGCGGTTCACGCTGCGACTGCCGGTGGCGCAGGCACCCGAAATCGAGCCGGTTTCGATCGGCTAGGCGCCCCGCGGGCTCGCTAGCTGGCAGGATCAGTGGTCGTGGATCAGCGCCTGATGAAAGCGATGCTCGAGCTCGACGAGCACCACTGGTGGTACCGGGGCCGCCGGGAGATCGTCCGCTCCGAGCTCGAGCGGCTCCCGCTGCCCAGCGACGCTGAAGTGCTCGACGCGGGCTGCGGGTCGGGCCGCACGCTCGAGGACCTGGTCGCCTACGGGACGGTTCAGGGCGTCGAGCTGGATCCCGACGCCGCGGCGTATGCGGCCGCTCGTGGATGCGGCGAGGTGAAGATCGGGACGCTCGAGGACCTGCCCTGGGACGACGACACGTTTGACCTGATCACGTGCCTGGACGTGCTCGAGCACGTTCCGGACGACCACGGCGCGCTGGGCGAGCTGCGGCGGGTCACCAAGCCCGGCGGCTGGCTGCTGGCCACCGTGCCCGCCTACCCCGCCCTGTGGTCGCTTCACGACAAGGCCAACTATCACTTCCGCCGCTACACCCGCCGGAGCTTTCGGGCGGCGGTGGTGGGCGCAGGGTGGGAGGTGCGGCGGATGACGTCGTTCAACAGCCTGCTGCTGGCGCCGGCCGCCGTGGTGCGGATCGCCCAGCGCCGCCGCGAGCCTGACTCCGACTACAGCCCCGAGCTCGAGATGGGGCCGAAGTGGCTCAACGGGCTGCTCGAGCGCCCGCTGATGGCCGAGGCGCGGTGGCTGGCCGGCGGCCGGACGCTGCCCGCTGGGCTGTCGCTGCTCGCCCTGCTCAGGAACCCGGGAAGCGGCGGTTGACCGGGCCGCTGGCGGCCATCCTGGGCCTCTCGGTCTCGAGCAAGCTCGGGTATCTGCTGCCGGCGATCATCGGACTGGAGTCGATGGGCATTCCGTCTCCGGGGGAGACGGCGCTGGTGCTGGCGGCCGTCCTGGCCAGCCAGGGCAAGCTCCAGATCTGGCTGGTGATCGTGATCGGGGTGGCCTCGGCGATCGTCGGCGACAACACCGGGTACCTCCTCGGCCGCCGGTTCGGCCGCGATGTGCTGGCCGCGCGCGGGCCGTTTCAGGACCACCGGCGCCGAGCGATCACCTACGGCGATCGGTTCTTCGCCAAGCACGGGCCCAAGGCGGTGTTTCTGGCCCGCTGGATCGCGCTCGTGCGCTTCGCCGCCGCCTGGTTGGCCGGGATCAACCGGATGCGGTTTCGCACCTTCTTCTTCTGGAACGCCCTGGGCGGGATCACCTGGGGCGTGACCTACGGGCTGGTCGGCTACTACGCCGGCGAGGCCGGGGCCGGGGTGCTGACGCGCTTCGGCATCGCAGGGGCGGTGATCCTGGCGCTGATGCTCATCGCCACGATCGCCCTGTTCATCGTCCGCGAGCG
This sequence comes from Solirubrobacteraceae bacterium, assembly GCA_036788555.1. Taxonomy (GTDB): domain Bacteria; phylum Actinomycetota; class Thermoleophilia; order Solirubrobacterales; family Solirubrobacteraceae; genus Palsa-465. The sequence continues at coordinate 5,998 of DAIQND010000021.1, forward strand.
GCGCCACCGCGGCGCCTCGCACCGCGATCAGGCACCCGGCGAGGATCAGCCGGTCAAGCCGAAGCCGGATCGAGCTCGATCGAGCAGGAGTTGATGCAGTAGCGCTGGCCGGTGGGAGCCGGGCCGTCCGGGAACACGTGCCCGAGGTGGCCGCCGCAGCGTCGGCAGGCGACCTCGGTCCGCGTCATTCCGTGGCTTGAGTCGGGGCGCAGCTCGACGTTCTCCGCCACCGCGGGCTCGTAGAAGCTCGGCCAGCCGGTGCCGGAGTCGAACTTGGTCTGCGAGGTGAAGAGCTCGGCGCCGCACCCGGCGCAGCGGTAGACGCCGTCGTCCTTGACGTTCCAGTAGCGCCCGGTGAAGGGCGGCTCGGTGCCCCGGCGGCGCAGGACTTCGTACTGCTCGGGCGTGAGGCGCCGGCGCCAGTCCTCATCGCTCAGCTCGAGCTCACGCTGGACATCGGTATGGGGTTCGGTTGCCATACCTCTACGGTAGCGAAGCCGGAGACCCCGCTAGCCGTCGCGCAACAGCGACGAGACGCGCTGTCGGGTGACGCCGAAGAGCTTGGCGATCTCTTCCATCGTCATCCCCTCGGCATAGAGCGCGCGCGCCTCGGTGCGGCGGACGCGGTTTCCGTAGGAATGCAGGAGGTTCGTGCTCTGGGTGAGCAGCTGCACGATCAGCGGCGTCTCCTCGGCCGGCACGATCTCCCGCAGCGGCCGGCCGGCTGCCTGGACCTTCTCCAGCTCGCCGATCCGCCGCTTCATCCGCCGGATCATGTCGATCGCCTGGTCGAGGGCGCAGTCGAGCTCGCGAAGTGCTTCCATGAACTCATCAAGCTCCTCAGGTGCCACGCCGCCCCTCCCCGAGCAACCGCCGTTTCGGCAACCCCTCTTGCGGCTATATTAGCCGTTGTCCCGGGATGACGGCGGGGCGCCGTCAGGACGGGTGATGATGATGATGATGATGATGGCTTCATCCGCAGAGCCGAGCGGCGTCCGCCGCCTGAAGCTGCCGCGTGACACGACGGCGCCCGGGTCGGCGCGCCGGTTCCTGACCAGGCTTCTGCGCAGCCACGGCGCTCCCGAGCGGGCGATCGAGAACGCCGTCCTCGTCTCGAGCGAGTTGGTGACCAACGCCTACAGGCACGGCGACGGCGAGATCGAGCTGCGGGCCTGCCTCGTGGAAGGTCGTCTGCGGATCGAGGTGATCGACGAGGGCCGGGATCAGGCACCCGCCGTGCGCGGCCGGCCCGAGAACAAGGTCGGAGGCTGGGGGCTTCAGATCGTGGACCAGGTGGCGCTCCAATGGGGCGTCTTCGAGGGCACCACCCACGTCTGGGCCGACTTGGCGCTGGGCTGAGCGGCGGCTGCCGCCGCCCGAGCCGGGGGCGCGGCGGTCGAACCCGGGCGCCGCCC